>CAZNNK010000166.1:0-9679 GCA_964574085.1 uncultured Coleofasciculus sp. | reverse complement strand
CCTCTGCACCGGAGGAACTTCAGTTTAAAAGTCCCCGGAAAATCTAAACTCTGCTGGAGGAATTAGCCATGAACAGAGTGCATCATTTAACCGCCGTTGTTACCGGATTTGGGTTGGGGATTGCAAGTCTGGGTACGTTCTCTGAAGTCCTAGTTCTGGCGCAACCGATTACCTCAGCCAGAGATGGGACGGGAACAATTATTACACCCGATGGCAACCGCATCGATATTTCTGGGGGTAGTCTTTCTGCTGATGGCAAAAACCTCTTCCACAGTTTCCAGCAGTTTGGCTTAGATGCCAACCAAATTGCCAACTTTTTGGCTAACCCCAATTTAAACACTATCCTCGGTCGCGTTGTGGGTGGTGACGCCTCTGTGATTAACGGGTTGATTCAGGTCACCGGAGGCAATCCGAACTTATATTTAATGAATCCGGCGGGGATGATTTTTGGGGCGTCTTCCCGATTAAACGTCCCGGCAGATTTTATCGCCACCACCGCTACAGGTATGGGGTTTGGCGATAATCGTTGGTTTAATGCAGTGGGAGAGAATGCTTATCAGAACTTAGTCGGAACCCCCAACCAATTTGCCTTTGATCAGTTGGAGGCGGGAAGTATTGTTAATGGGGGTGACTTAGCCGTATCACAGGGGCAAAATTTAACCCTACTCGCCGGTAATGTGATTAATACCGGGACACTAACTGCACCTGGGGGAACCATTACCGTGGCGGCGGTTCCCGGTGCCAATTTGGCCAAGATCTCTCAAAAAGGACAACTCCTTTCGTTGGAGATTGAAGCACCCAGAACTCCCACCGGGGAGTTGTTGCCCATCAAACCTCTGGATTTAGCTCAATTGTTAACCGGGAAGGAGGAAAATGTTGAGACAGGTGTTGAGGTTAACCAATCTGGTGATATCCAACTGACAGATACGGGAGTCACCTTGCCCAAACAGACTGGAGTGACTATTGTATCCGGTAAAATTGATGTTTCTGTCGGGGATTCACGCCTTGACTCCTCATCCTTACTTGGGGGTGAAGTCAATATTATTGGCAATACAGTGGGTTTAATCGCCGCCAACGTAGACGCATCAGGACGCCAGACTGGGGGTACTGTACGAATTGGCGGCGGTGAAAAAGGTCAAGACCCGATCCCAAATGCGGATGTGACGTTTGTCAGTAACGATGCGACAATTAATGCCAATGCTCTGGATCAGGGGCATGGGGGTCGAGTCATAGTCTGGTCTCAAAAGACGACTCGCACTTATGGTCATATTAGCGCCCGAGGTGGGGTAAATGGGGGAAATGGGGGGTTTGTGGAAACCAGTAGTGCCGGATTCTTGGATGTTCCGGTAGCGCCCGATATCACCGCACCTGCTGGAGATGGGGGAACCTGGCTGATTGACCCTTACAATATTACCATTAGTGGGGTGGCTGATACCAATATTAGTAGTAGTGACACGGCGCCTAATTTTACAGCCACGGCTGATGATTCAATCCTAAATATTAATACCCTATTAGCGGCATTAACGCAGGGTGATGTCACTGTGGATACAGGGTCTTCCCCACCAGGAACCGGTCAAGCCGGAAATATTACCCTAGCGACAGACTTAGATTTTAATGGTAAGGGTGTTAAGACCTTAACCTTAATCGCGGCGAACAATATCTTGATCAATGGGCAGATATGGGATAGCGATAGGATAACGACACCGACGGATGGATTGAGTTTAGATTTTCGCGCAGGTGGCGCTGTCGAACTGAATGAAAGTATCTCCACAGCAGGGTTTGACCTCACAGTTACAGCCGATGGTGCGATTACTCAAGGGGATAACACCACATTGGATATTGGCGGTAGAACCCGGTTAAGCGCCGGTGATGCGGATAATCCCACCAATATCACGCTTAACCATGCCAACAACAACTTTAATGAAGTCGCCATTACCAATGCCAACCAGGTCAAACTTACAGATGTCAATGATATTTCTCTGGGTTCTAGCCAAGAGCCTACCACGTCTACGATTCAAGGCGATTTGAGATTGACCAGCCAAGGTGTGATTCAACAGGTAGATGCCAATGATTCTCTGGTTGTCGCAGGGGAAACTCGGTTAGACGCGAACGGGAACGACATCATCCTCAACAATAACACTAATAACTTGAATCAGGTTATCGTTACCCGGGCGAATAATGTTTCCCTCAACGATATCAATGAAATACAGCTAGGAACGTCCCCGGATGATCCAGAATCTACCATCTCTGGGACGCTTGATGTCACCGCGACGGATGTGAGCATCAACTCTACAGTAGAGGTGGGAAATGCTACTTTTGAGCCAATTAATCCTACCTCAACAATCGGTATTGGGGACGGTGCGCCTGGGAATTTCCTCCTAACTGAAGCTGATTTAACTAACTTGGAATCAAGGGGTACAGTCCAAATTGGCAGTCCCCGTGTCACAGGAGAGGTGACGATCGGCGATGTTAACTTGAGGCGGGAACGGTTTAACTTGACAGTGCAAGGTGGCAATCCGACGTTCCAGGGGAACCTCAATGTAGCGAATGACCTAAATGTTACCGCCACTACTGACAATATTCGCCAAAATAGTGGCACGATCATCAACGTCAATGGCACAGCTACCCTGGAAGCCGGAAATAACCAGGATATCACTCTTAATAATACCGATAACGACTTTAATACTATCGTGGTGAATCGGGGCAATGATGTCACGCTCAACGACAAAGATAACCTGAATCTGAATTCAGTCTCGATTGCGGGAACTCTAGGGGTGACAGCCGAAAATACTATCTCGACGACGGGAGACATCAATGCCGGAGCGGTTAACTTAAGGGGTGACAGGATTGCTCTAAACAGTACGATTGAAACGTCAGATCGAGTGGATAACAATGTTATCTTAACTGGACCGGTGACGTTAGGGGAAGAGGCGACGATTAATACGGATAATCCCAACAATGACGGTGATATTACGATTAATCAATCCATTAATGGTGCGGGTGACTTGACCCTGGATGGGGGAAACGGCGATATAACCATAAATGAAGCCATTGGTCGCACCACAGCGCCCTTGAACGTAAGCTTAAATGGGGGAACGATTACCTTAGCGAATATTGGCAAGGTAACCGAAGCAGGCGTGAGCGACACAGCGACAATCAATGCCACAGAAGCGATTAATTTTACCGGAGAAATTTACAACGCCCAGAACCAGAACTATACAGCCGACACAGCCTTTAATCTCAACCAAACCACAACGTTTACCTCGGATGGGGGTGCGATCGCGTTTAATACAGGTACGATTCGAGGAACCAACCCAGCTAACCTGACCTTGGACGCCGATACAGGTCGGGTGACAGTCGGTGCGATCGGTAATGGCAATGAAATTAAGAACCTGAGGATTCAGGGGAGTGAGGGGATTACCCTGAATGGCGATATCACGACGGCTGATGCGGCGAATAATACAATTAACCTCAACAGTCGAGTCACTCTAGGTGAAGATATTACCGTGACTAATCAAGGGGGTGAGATTAATTTCAACGATTCTGTGGATGGATCTCAAGATTTAACCGTCAACGCCGATAATAGCACGGTCGTGTTTGCCGACGATGTGGGTAATCGCACAGCGTTAACAAATTTGACGGTTAACAATGGGGAATCGGTAACCTTTAATAACCGAGTCACCGTAGCCGACACTATTGATCTAACGGCTGATGAAATTGACTTCAAGGGCAAAGATAACTCCGTCAGTACCCCAAATCAGGGTACTATTTCCCTAAAGCCAACCACCGATAATGCTTCAATTGATATTGGTTCACCCGCCAACGGAGAAGGAAATTTAGATATCAGCGATCGGGACTTAGCGGCGATCGCGGACGGCTTTAGCCAGATCACGATTGGACGGGAAACAGGTAATGGAGAAATTGTCCTCGACTCCCAGGGCGTCAGTTTCCACGATCCAGTGACAATTCAATCCCCGGCTTCTGGGGGCGAAATTAAGGTAAATGGCAATCTGACTGGAACCGATGATGCGGCGATTACAATTAATGGTGAAAATATCTATCTGGGGAACCCCGATCAGCCAAACGTCACCCTAGAAACCGCCGGACAACCGATTACCTTAAGTCAAACCATCTGGTTGTACGCCCAAGAAGAGGTGGAGGTGAGAATCGGTGCAGGAGGCGGTGACATTACCTTCATGGGTGATGTTACGGGGAGAACACCGGAGACGCAAAGTCTCACCGTGACACCAGGTATTGGTAATGTTTCCTTTCAGGGAGAAATCGGTCAGCCGAATGCCTTGAAAACGTTAAGGATTGGTGATGATACCACCATCAATGCAGATATTGTCGGCACTTCAACGACGGTGTTTGATAGTTTATTTATTAATGCCCAACAGAGTCGAGTCGCGGGTAAGATTAACACCCGTGGCGGTCCAATTGAATTTACAGGTGATGTGATTCTGGTGCGGGATACCCAATTCGATACAATTTCTCAAGCATCACCAGGATCGAGGGGCGGTGATATTAGCTTCGGTGCTACCGTATCCAGCGCCAAGGAAACCCTTGGAAATTCTGCCGCTACATCACCGTTTGACTTGCACCTAAACAGTGGATCGGGAAAGGTCAGGTTTGCTGGTGCGGTTGGCGCTCAAGACTTTGGCGGCGGATGGACGACAACAGATTTGGGGGCGCTGACGATTGAACGGGCGACAGAGGCGATCGCGGATTCGACAATAACAACCCTTGACTCAGACGGGATTCAGATTACCGCAGATACGATTCAACTTCGAGACGATATCCAGGCGACAGTCGTAGAACTGAATGGGACGGATGATATCAGTACCGCCAGTATTACCGCCACTGAAGACGGTATAACTCTCGATAGTGCAACAGGTTCGATTGATACGAGTCAAGGAAAACTCACCGCCACTCAGGGTGATGTCAACCTCACCGCGAACCAAGCTGGTATTACGACAGCCGATATAGAAGCCGAAAGCGTCAACCTGCAAGCCAATAACACGATTACCACAGCGGATGTCTCTGCCACCCAAGGCGGAATTACCATGACCAATCCGTTTGGTTCTATCCAAAGCGGCGATTTAACTGCCCAGGGAGAGACTCCAGAAAATGCCGTGACGCTGACGACTCCGGGTAATATTACCACGGGTCACATCGATACGTCATCAGCAACGGGAAAAGGGGGGGCGATCGCCCTGACGAGCCAAACCGGAGATATTACCAGTGGGAATTTGAACTCATCGGGTCTATTGGGGGGTGGTGCGATCGAGGTTTCCAGCTTGGGTCAACTGACATTTGCAGAAGTTAATTCCAGTTCGACGGCGGGTTTAGCGGGTTTAATCACCCTGAACAACCGTCAACCTGAATTTATCAAAGACGCTCCTGGTATTGATTTAATTTGGATCAATGCTCAAGGTTTGCCCAGACCCACCAGTGCGATCGCCACCCGTCCCTCGGAAACAGAAGGGATTGAAATTACGATTAACATTACCACCGATGGGTATTTTAGAGCAACAGGCACATTCCGTTCTCAAACTGGCATAGACGCAACGCTAGCCACAGGTGGTGATCCGATTGTGATTCGCCATGGTGGTGGTACCGCCTTTGACCCCTTTGAAGTGGGAAATCCGACGCAAAATGGCACCGCTGGAGCAATTACCAATGGCAAGGGAGTTCTTGGTTCAATTTTCCCCATGCAATCGTTTACATTTCCGGTTGTTCAAGACAATATTGAAATCATTTCTCGGATACCCGCTCAAAGCAATCTGCCCTTAAGTAACATCTCTCCTCAACTATCAGTGAGTAATCAAATCGCTGATGCTGACCTAGAAATTTCCACCATTGAACGTCTGCTTACCGATACCTTTTCGGGATACTTAGGCCCCAAAGCCAGCGTGAACAATCCTGCCGATGCCGCCAAAATTCTGGCGCAAATTGAGCAACAAACTGGGGTAAAATCAGCGTTTATTTATGCCACTTTTGTTGCCGATGATCTGGAACTAATTATGGTTTCTGCTGAGGAGAAAAAAGTTGTCAGTCTCCCGGATACGACACCAGAGACGATCCGGCAAACGGCAAAAAAATTACGCCGAGAAATTACCAACCCGATTAAACGGAGAACCAGTAGTTATTTAGCACCGGCGCAGCAACTGTATCAATGGTTAATCGCCCCCTTAAAAGCAGATTTAGATGCCCAAGGAATTCAAAATCTCGTGTTCATCATGGATAGCGGCTTGCGTTCCTTACCCGTGGCGGCGCTGCATGATGGTCAAGGCTTTTTGGTGGAAAACTATAGTGTGGGGTTAATGCCCAGTCTGAGTATTACTGATACTAGCTATAACAATATTCAGAATGTTCCCGTTTTGGCAATGGGAATTGCGGAATCGAGTGATCTAGCCAAGGAACTGAATTTGAGTTCTTTACCCGCTGTCCCTCTGGAACTACAAACAATTGCTAGCATTCGTGATGGAGAATCATTCCTGAATGAAAAAGTCACCCTAGAATCACTCAAAGTCCACAGCCAAAATGCTTCTATTGTGCATTTAGCCACCCATGGTGAATTCAAACCCGGTTCCCTAGAAAATTCCTATATTCTGTTATGGAATGATCTACTACGCCTGAACCAACTGCGAGAATTAGGCTGGAATAATCGTCGCACTCCGATTGAATTGTTAATCCTTTCGGCGTGTCGCACCGCCGTCGGTGATGAAAAAGCGGAGTTAGGTTTTGCTGGATTAGCCGTGCAAGCTGGGGTCAAGTCAGCGCTGTCAAGTTTGTGGTATGTCAGTGATGAAGGAACCTCTGGATTGATGACAGAGTTTTATCGGAAGTTGCAAACCGCTCCAATTAAAGCCGAAGCCTTACGACAAGCACAATTAGCGATGATCAAGGGAGAGGTGCGCTTAGAAGGGGGACAATTACGGGGAAGTGGACAACCTGTTCGGTTACCGCCAACATTAGAAACTCAAGAGGATAAGTCTCTCTCCCATCCCTATTATTGGGCAGCATTTACCCTGATTGGAAGTCCTTGGTAAATTCATCGTCTTCTCCATCGTTGGTTACTCCTGTTTCGTCAGCATCGGATAAACTAAAGGATTCGTTAACGTAGGCGCGGAAGTCCTCACCCTCAACGATGCCATCGTGAGGATGGACAGCGGAAAATTGAGGAACGAAATTTTCAAATTCTCCTGATTTGATTACTGAAAATAGTATATAGTGATAACAGGGGGTGAAAACGATGCGACATCAAGCCGTCAAAGTGAGGTTATATCCGACAACTGAACAACAAGTGATACTAGCCCAACACTTAGCTAAACATGAGCGCAATCTTAAGCGCAAGCAACGGAAATTAGACAGAAAGGAGAAAGGAAGCAAGTCACGAAATAAAGCCAGGAAGCTGGTGGCTAGGGTTCACGAGCGAGTTAGTAATGTCCGTCAAGACTACCTGCATAAGCTGTCCAGAAAGCTTGTTGACGAAAACCAAGTCAAAGCGCTTCGCGCAGGCTTCGCCAACGTAGTCGAAAACCTAAATACTAAGGGCATGGTTCGTAACCACAAACTAGCTGCATCTATTTCTGATGTGGGTTGGGGAATGTTTGTCAATTTCCTATCATACAAGCTTGAATTTGAGGGTAAGGTACTGGTAGAGATTGACCGATGGTTCCCCAGCTCTAAACTCTGTTCAAATTGCCACTATCAAGTAAAAGAGATGCCATTAGAGGTTAGGGCTTGGACTTGTCCTAGTTGCGGCACTCATCATGATAGAGATGGCAACGCCTCGGCAAACATTAGAGCAGAGGGCATCAGAATCCTATCGGTCTCAGGGACTGGGACTGCTGCTGATGGAGGGGAAGTAAGACCAAAGCTTGGGCGTAAGTCTAAGCTGCGGCATTCCCCTATGAAGCCAGAAGCCCACGCTGTACTGAAACTCAGCGATGGGTAGTTCACTCAAACATCTAAACGCTAAACCTCAAAAACCTACTATACCTAGCGTCTTTTTCGCAAAAATTTTGAAAAAGCGCTATCTATGATATTATTCTACACTTTATGATGTCAATGTAATAATTGAAATTAAATAAAAAATTTTGATAGAGGGTGCAAAAACCGACCGTAAATCTTCCCTGGAACATGTCCAATGAATCCTTCTTGTGAGGAGAATGAGCCAAACCTATTCCATGGGGAAGCATCTCTCCAAGCCTTTTTCGATCTTTCTGCTGATTTGTTGTGTATCCGTGACAGTAACGGATATTTTAGAGAACTCAACTCAGTATGGGAAAAGACTCTAGGCTGGACGTTGGATGAACTGCGATCGCGTCCTTGGTTAGAGTTTGTTCATCCGGATGATATGGCATTCACTTTTGATATGGAGCATCAATGTCACACTCTCCCAGATAATAAAACCCCAATCCGCCTTAAAAATCGCTTTCGTTGTCGAGACGGAAGTTATCGTTGGCTGTCTTGGCGTTTGGGAGCCTATCAAAATGATGTCAGCCATGGCATCGCCCAAGATGTCACCGGAAGCAATTGGCGAGGGAGTCAGGCATATCGCAAAGGAGTCCAGGAAACCGTTAAGCTACGGGATCAAGCGATCGCGGCGAGTAGTGTCGGTATTGTTATTGCCGATGCCCGGTTGCCAGATATGCCGCTTATCTATGTTAATCCTGCCTTTGAGGAAATAACAGGTTACTCTGACGCTGAAGTTTTGGGTTATAATTGTCGTTTCTTGCAAGGAAAAGATACCAGTCAGTCGGCAGTTGATCAACTCCGTGCGGCGATTAAAGCTGGGGAAAATTGCACCGTTACCTTACTCAATTACCGGAAAGATGGCACACCGTTCTGGAATGAATTGACAATTTCCCCCATTTATGATGACAATAATAATCTCACTCATTTTGTCGGAATTCAGTCGGATATTAGCGATCGAATTAAAGCAGAACAAGCTCTGCGTTTAGAACAACAAAAGTCAGAACGGTTATTACTCAATATTTTGCCCCAGCCTATTGTTGAGCAATTAAAACAATTTGAGGGAAGTTTAGCACAACAATTTACGGAAGCTACTATCTTATTTGCGGATATTGTTGGTTTTACCAACCTTTCGGCTCAAATGTCTCCCTTAGAACTGCTTAATTTATTAAATAATATTTTCTCTGTTTTTGATAAATTAGCCGAAAAACATGGCATTGAAAAAATAAAAACCATTGGTGATGCTTATATGGCGGTAGCAGGTTTACCGATAGCGAATCATTACCATGCTGAAGCCATTGCGAACATGGCGTTGGATATGCAACAAGCTATTCAACAATTTAAAACCCCACAAGGGGAACCCTTCCAAATTCGCATTGGCATTAATACGGGTTTGGTCGTGGCTGGTGTCATTGGGATTAAAAAGTTCAGTTATGATCTTTGGGGAGATGCGGTGAATGTGGCATCTCGCATGGAATCAGCGGGTCTTCCGGGAAAAATTCAAGTGACGACGGCGACGAAAGAGCGTTTGCAGGATCAGTATGTATTTGAAGAACGAGGTGTGATCGCGGTTAAGGGAAAAGGGGAAATGACCAGCTATTGGCTGATCGGGAAGCAGAAGTTGTAGAGACGTGCCATGGCACGTCTGGAAGATGGGGAAGATGGGGAAGATGGGGAAGATGGGGAAGATGAGGGAGAC
>CAZNNK010000165.1:0-9684 GCA_964574085.1 uncultured Coleofasciculus sp. | reverse complement strand
TGGTGACTCGCTTCTTGGCGTCTTTTGTGGTGGGTGAAATTATTGACTTTATGCCTGTGGGTATGCCAGTGAATCAGCAAGGGTATCACTGGTTAGTGCGGCAAGTTAGAGTCGTTCGCTGTAAGATGAAGTTTCGCTTAGAGTGCTATCCTGCATTTAATTATGCCCGCGATCGCCACGAGACGATTCTCTCCTCGACAGGGGCATGCTTTAAGTCGCCGTCTCTGAATTTGGGATTGGTGACGGATGTCCCCTTAAAACAGGATAAATGCGGTGTCTTTACCGAATTTACGTTAGAGTCTGGACAAACTGCCGTTTTTGTGCTGCAAGAAACTGACGCAGATGGGGGGTGTAGTTTGCCCCTGCGCCATCAAGAAGCGATTCAACTCTTTGACGATACGGTGGCGTATTGGCGACGCTGGCTTGGCAAATGTACGTATGAAGGTCGATGGCGCGAGACGGTGGAACGTTCCGCCCTAACCTTGAAATTGCTCACCTACGAACCCACGGGAGCCATTATCGCCGCGCCGACGTGTAGCTTACCGGAAATGATTGGTGGGTCTCGAAATTGGGATTACCGCTATACCTGGATTCGAGATGCCTCCTTTACCCTGTATGCCTTACTCCGCATCGGGTTTACCGAGGAAGCTGCCCAATTTATGCTTTTCTTGGAAAATCGCTGTCAGGAGTTGGATTCAGATGATCCGTTGCAGATTATGTATGGTATTGATGGCTATCATGATCTCAATGAACAGATTCTGGATCACCTTGAGGGGTATAAGCGTTCCTCCCCGGTTCGGATTGGCAATGGGGCTTATAAGCAGTTACAGCTTGATATCTATGGCGAGTTGATGGATTCGGTGTATTTGTTCAATAAATATGGCACACCGATTTCCTATGACTTATGGTTATCCCTACGGCGATTACTGAATTGGGTTTGCGATAATTGGCAACGCCAAGATGAAGGAATCTGGGAAACACGCGGGGGACGCAAGGATTATATTTACTCTAATTTGATGTGTTGGGTAGCCCTCGATCGCGGCTTACGGTTGGCTCAAAAGCGCTCATTTCCCGCCGATCACCAGCGATGGCTTAAGGAACGCGATCGCATCTATGAAGAAATTATGACGAAGGGATGGAGTGAGGAGCGTCAAGCCTTTGTGCAGTATTACGGTAGCACGTCTCTAGATGCCAGTAACCTGATTATGCCCTTGATATTTTTTATGTCTCCCACTGATCCGCGCATGTTGAAAACCCTGGATGCGATTAATTCCCCCCCAGAAATAGGGGGACTGGTGTCTGATAGTTTGGTCTATCGATATAATCCCGAAGAAGCACCGGATGGTCTTTCGGGGACAGAAGGAACGTTTAATCTCTGTACATTCTGGCTGGTTGAGGCGTTAACCAGGGCGGGAAAAGTAGACAGGAAGCGACTTGATCGCGCTCGACTGATATTTGAACAGATGCTCAGTTATGCCAACCATTTAGGATTATATGCCGAGGAAACGGGATCGAGTGGTGAAGCTTTGGGCAATTTTCCCCAGGCGTTTACCCATGTGTCTTTAATTAGTGCGGCGTGGAATCTGAATCGGGCAATTGAGCGTGATTTTTAGCGTATTGGTTCTGACTATATTGTTATTGAAAGTTTACAATACATTCGTAGCATTCGTAGGGGCGAAGTTCATTGATCGGTGGGGAGGGCGGGTTAGTTGTTTCGGCTAGCCCGCCCCAATGACAAATCCTTAACCGCCAACAGCCGCCAGGGTAGTGGGTTCAGCAGGCTTCGCCTCTTGTTCTCCCAGACGATTGTGATACAGGCTGGCTAAACGCTGTTCGTAGTCTGCCAACTCGGTTTCAATCTGAGTAAACAGCACCGTTGAGGTGGGATCGGTGAATTGTTTCCGCAGATTATAGGCATCAACAACACCCGTTTGAATATCACCGAGAGCATGGCGTAAAATGGATAGACTGTCGTTCGGTTGTAGCCAATTTTGTAAGGCGGCGTAGGCATCTGTCGCCACTTCCGGAATCGATTCAAATGCCTGTAAGTCTTTCAAGCGATTCTCCAGGATGATAATGTGTTGCTGCTTATTTTCCATAATTTCTTGCAGCAGCGATCGCAACTCTAAATCAGTGGCTTTTTGGGCATAATATTCAAACACTTTTCGCCCATATCGTTCCCCAGCTAAGGCAGTATTCAATCCATTTACAATGTCAAGCTTGGTATTTCCCCCCCAAGCTTCTGCCAATTGCCACCATTGAGCTGTCATATCCGTTTCATCGGGTAAGGCTTGATCCGGAATTCCTAACCCCAAACGGGTGAGAATAGCAGTAGTAAAGATTGCCAAATCACCGGGTTGACGAGAGGTAATCAGATTCCCATCCACGACTAAGGGTTCATCCACATAGTTAGCCCCAGCGTTGGTCATATCCTTACGAATCGAGAGAAATCCGGTGGCATTTTTGCCCTGAAGTAAATCCGCTTCAATTAACACTTGGGGACCATGGCACACCGCCGCAACGAGCTTATTCAACTCCATTGCTTTCTGTACAAATTTCACGACGTTGGGATTATTTCGCATTGTATCCGGTGCCATCCCGCCAGGAATAATCACAGCATCAAAGGTGTCTGGACGGGTTTCGGTTACTGTACCATCCGGTTTAATCGAAACTTTTCCTTGTTTCCCGTGATAGGTGTCATTCATGCGCGAACCCAGAACCACAACCTGTGCGCCAGCTTGTTGCAGCGCTTGGTAAGGGATTTGAAACTCGGAATCTTCAAACTTCTGATCGATCAGAATGGCAACTTTTTTGGGTGTATTATCGGTTATCATCATTGGAGTTGTTAACGACTTTATGACTTACTCAAAGGTAGTATGACTTACTCAAAGGTAGAATTTTTCTAGTGCATCCTGGCAGGAATAACTGAACAGCTAACAGCTCCCCCAGCTCCCCCAGCTCCCTCTGCTCCCCTGCTTCATCGTATCTACGAAGCTGCTCAAGTATTTTTGCCGCGCTGCACTAGCCCTGTAAATTCCACAGACTAAACAGATAGTTATTGATTATGCAATTTCAGCTTAGGAATGACTCAGGGAGATGTCATCCCTCAAAAGAAATAAAGTAGGATTCGCTCTGGGGTAATAAACTGAGTTGTCCAGGAAACGTTAAACTGTGAGTGCGGATAGTCATATAAAGGAGATATGGAACCTGAAAAGATTAACCAATCCCCATCCAAGCCCGCATCAGACTCAGACCAAAGTCAGGAAACCCACGAAATTGAACTGACCTATCGCGGACTGAGCGATCGCAACACGGCTGATGGTAGGCTGATTGAAGAATCGAGAAATCGTATGGCAAGCGGCGATCCCACCACTGGCGATGTCGATGCTAACCTCTACCAGGCAAAAGTAGGCGGCGAGGAAGCCGTTGGCGGTTTAACGCCTACGCCTGATCAAAATGTAACTCAGGAGATAGAGCGAGCCGTTGGCGTTGAAGGCGCTCAAAAAGAACCGGTGCAAGTCACGGATAAGCTAGAACAACGAGATGAGCAGCGTTGGGAGTTAGATCCGAAGTCCTCTGAAGATTATCAAGAACACGGCGTCTAGTAGCAGCGCGGCTTCAAATACTAACCAGTTAACAAGCTCCTTAAAAGCAGCTACCTTATGTTCCTTATAGCCTTCTGCCATCTGCCTTCGGACTTCTGCCTTCTTGTACTAGACTGTTAATCCTGAAGGGGTTGCTGAATCAATAGCAAGTAGGTTGGGTAGAGCGATAGCGAAACCCAACGGGCTAACCCTAGTTAACCCAGATTTAGTCTAATTGACTCGGATTTAGGATTCAGTGCTAATCGTATGAATTTTGAGCAAGTTAGTCCCACCGGAAATTTTTGTGGGAATCCCAGCGATTATCATAATCTTATCGCCATCTACCACTAAATTCCGTTTTAATAACTGAGTTTGGGCTTGCTCAACTAGCTTTTCAAAAGACTCGACTTCTTGTTCGAGTAACAGGGGTTTTACCCCCCAAACTAAATTCAAGTTGTGGTATACTTTTAGATTAGGCGTCAGAGCAATCACAGGTGCGCGTGGACGTTCGGCGGCGGCTAGTTTGGCAGTGTGACCGGTACTGGTGAAAGCCACAATACAGCGCAAATCTAGAATCTTATCAATCGTGTTGAGCGCTTCACTTAGGGCATGAGTTTCACTGGTTGCGGCTGGGGGATAATTAACAAACTTAATTTCCGGTTCCACATCCGTGGCAATACGAGCTAGCATGGTCACGGCTTTCAGCGGATATTTACCCACGGCTGACTCCCCAGACAGCATCACCGCATCGGTGCCATCAATAATTGCATTCGCCACATCACTGGCTTCAGCACGAGTCGGACGGGGATTCTCAATCATGCTGTCAAGCATTTGCGTGGCTGTGATTGCCGGAATCCCCTGTTGGTTACATATCCGAATAATTTTCTTTTGCAGAAACGGCACTTTTTCCGGACTCATTTCTACACCCAAATCGCCCCGTGCTACCATGATTCCATCGCTCTCATTGATAATGGCTTCTAAGTTCGCGATCGCTTGAGGTTTTTCGATTTTGGCAATCACGGGTAGGGATGAGGCATTGTGTTGCTGGAGAAGTCCTTTGAGAGTACGGATATCGTCCGCCGAACGAACAAAACTTAAGGACACCCAGTCAACCCCTTGAGCAATACCAAATTCTAAATCTTGTTGGTCTTTGTCCGTCATCGAGGGTAGGCGATTGAGACTCAATCCGGGCAGGTTAACCCCTTTACGGCTTTTGAGTACCCCGCCTTCGACGACTTCACACTTAATGGTATTGCCCTCAATGTCCTCAACCCGCAGTTCTAAGAGTCCATCATCCAGCAGAATCTGCACTCCCGGTTCCGCTTCTTGAGCTAGGTGGGGATAGTCGATAGCCACCGTTTGCGGTTGATGATTAAATTCAGAAACGGGAACTAAGGAAATGGATTCTCCTTGAACCAAGTTAAGTCCTGCATCAGGCAGTTTTCCGACTCGAATTTTCGGTCCTTGTAGGTCTTGGAGTAACGTAATCGGTGTATCTAATTCCTCAGAAATAGAGCGTAGCAAGGAAATGGTATGAGCATGGTCATCATAGCTACCATGGGAGAAGTTTAACCGTGCTACATTCATGCCCACTTGCACCATTTGCTTAAGGACGTCTGGTGAATTACTCGCAGGACCAATGGTAGCAACGATTTTAGTACGATTGGTTAGAGGTTTCATTATCAATTCTCCCTAAATTGTGGTAGGGACACGGCATTGCCGTGCCCGATTATCTTATTTATCTCGTCCCGTCTATTTACGCCGGTTTCATCGTCACAATACCATAGGCATCTGTTGCTAGATAATCCTGGGCAGCCTGTTGGATATCGTGAGCATTGACCGCTTGAATGCGAGCCGGATAATTTAAGGCTGGGGTTAAATCCCCTAATTGCGAGTGATAATACCCATATAGACTGGTGCGATCGCTCGGTTTCTCATTACTAAAGGTAAAGCGATTCGCTACCTGGGTACGAATGCGGGCAATGTCTGTCGCCTCGACACATTCCGTTTGTAACCGACGAATATGTTCCCCAATCGCCGCTTCCACAATGTCCAAGTTTTCTGTGGGAAGTTGGGCGGAAATATAAAACACCCCCTGTAGCTGCTGAGTCATATTACTCACCCCAATATGAGTCACCAGTTTACGGTCTTCGCGCAAATCTCGCACCAACCGCGACATCCGCCCCTGTCCTAAAATAGCGGCTAACACATCTAACGGATAGGTACTCTCCAAGTGCTTCAATCCCGGTACTCGCCAAACCATGACCAATCGCGCCTGCTGTAATGTCGAATCGACATACTCTTGGCGCACAATATCCGTAAACGGCGCTTCTGGCTTATAGGTGAGTCGGGAGGTATACTCAGAGTCATGCTTAACCCCAGCTTGAGCAAATCCCTGCGCCACTGTTTCAATCAACTCGTCCACGGGTAAATTGCCCACGGCGACGGCTGTCATCGTCTTGGGCTGATACCAGGTACTGTGAAAGTCCCGCATCTGCTGAGCAGTTAAGCTTTCAATCACAGATGTCGGTCCAAGTACCGGGCGACGATAGGGGAGGTAGTCAAAGCTGGTTTCTAACGCCCGCCTAAAGGTGCGGCGACGGGGACTATCTTCCGAACGCCGAATTTCTTCTAACACCACTAATCGTTCCCGTTCAAAGGCGTCATCGGGAATCAGGGGATTTAACACCACATCCAGTTGCAAGGGCGCGAGTTGGGCAAAATCCTTCGGTGCTGTGGTGATGTAGTAATGCGTGTAATCGTGACTTGTTGCCGCATTCGTCACTGCACCACATTCTTCAATCAGCCGCTCAAACTCGCCACTGTTCAAGCGTGGTGTTCCCTTAAAGACCATGTGTTCCAGAAAATGCGCCATCCCGTTAATCGGGTCTGATTCAACGGCGGAACCCACATTCACCCAGACATTCAGGTTAACCGCATCGACAGGCATCCGTTCTGCCACAATGGTTAGACCATTTGGTAATGTCTTAATAGTTGGGGCATTTAGAGGTGGAGTTTTGAGCAGAGTTGAGGTCATCAGTCAGTTACTCGCTTGCTTTGCAGTTGTGCCATGTCTCTCTATCTTAATGGGTTAGTCCTATTCCATCCTGTATACAACTGATGCGTCCAGATTTGATAGAACTGGCGATTTATTTCCTCAGCTAAGAGGCATTTATAGCACTACGCACTAAGGTTAGGACATAGTGAACGGCTGAAACGGCGAAGTATCAATAATCAACCTTCTGCCATCTGCCTCCTGCCATCTGCCTCCTGCCATCTGCCTCCTGCTATACCTGTTGCCTGTTGCCTGTTACTACGTGTCGTCAAATCAGTCTAAATGATTCATGAAACCAGACAACCTATAGCCATACTTATAATGAACGGGTGTATGGATCACAGTTAGCATAGCGCAACCGTAATCAGTGTTTAGGGCGCAATTTCTGGCACAAGTTGAAAGGGTGGGATGAGCGAAAGATGACGGCTGAATCAAAAAACTGGCTACAACTTGTCTTTGACTTAAAAGATTCGGTTATCCCTGTGATCAAGGCGCAGGTGATCTTAAGTATGATTTTTGCTGTAGGTATAACGTTGATTTATCAGCAGGGGTTTACTGCTGTTCATCAACCCGCCCTAGCTGGTATCGTTCCTGGCATCGTGTTAGGCTTACTCCTGGTTTTCCGCACCAATACAGCTTATGACCGATTTTGGGAGGGTAGAAAAGTTGCTGGAGGCATCGTGATCACGTCTCTCAATCTCGCTCGAAAACTGGCTATCAATGTTCCTGCTTTTAATGCCGACGAAACGCAGGAAAAAGTTGGTAATTTGCGATTCATTTATGTTTTTTATGTTGCCGTAATCTCCCATTTAAGACGGGAGCCGATCAATGAGAAATTAAAACAGATTATTTCTGCCCAACACTATGCCGAACTCGCCGCCACCTCGAATATGCCCCTAGCGGTGGTTCAATGGATTAGTGATTATGTTTACAAACTCTTTATTTATCAGCATATTGACAGCCGTCAACTTGAAGCCTACAATACATTGCTCGATCAACTGGTTGACTCCCTAGCGTGTTGCGAACGAATTTTGACAACGCCAATGCCTAGAGCTTATTCAATCCACCTCAAACATCTGTTATTTTTATATTGTTTTGCGCTGCCGTTTCAATTGGTTAAAGATTTGCAGTTTTGGACAATTCCTACGGTTGGTATAATTGCTTTTGCCTTATTTGGTATTGAAGCAATTGGCTTGGAAATTGAAAATCCTTTTGGGTATGATGCCAATGATATCCCCTTAGAAACACTGGCGAATAAGGTGGAAAACTATATTGAAGGGTTAATCAACTCTCATAAAACCGATACCATCGAGTCCGCTAAAATTGATGTTGAATGACAAAGGAGAAGCAAGAGGAGGCGATTTAAATCGCTGCTACACCAACAAAGCCCGCCTGCGCTGACTGGGTTATAACGGGGGTGGCTCACCCAGATTTTGTACGAATTATTATCCCTGTTTTCTGTATTATCGGCAATAACAGTTGGCGTTGATTTAGGGGAATTTACGCTTAAATTTGATGGCAATTCGTGTGAAATGTCGGCTTATTGGGTATTCTTTCCTAGGATATCGGAATTACTCTAAGCCAGTCGCTATATAGGTTTTCTGGGTATGCCCTTGAGGGTGCGATCGCGCTGATCAACCGTTTTATCTTTTATTAATCAATTTTTATCGATTTTCAATTACTATACTCCTTACCTCAATCGCTTTTTCTATCTATTTTATTTTGCCCGTCTCTGCTCAATTATCTGCGAGTTTCATCTATGATCAAATTTCTCATCAGCCTTCTGATGAGATTTGCACTGATGATCACTCACATGATCAGGGAAGTGACCATTTTCCTCCAGATGTTGAAGATCATCATCTAGATTAATCTCGCTTTAACCTCCAGACTGTATATCTGGAGGTTTTCTTCTACCTAACTCATGTCTCGCAACCCCCTGTATGCCTCCCTTGGCATTCCTTCTGTTCGTCTCCCTTGCTACTCTGCTATGTACATCCCCAACTCTCGCTTCCACGTAAACGATACATTCTCATCATCCACCTCATCCCCCTCCTGACTAATTCGCTGTTTATGTTCCAACTCCATCTGTCGCATATATTGCCTCAAAACACCACCCACAGCCACACCTCTGGTTTGGTGCAGTTGGCGGGTTAACTCCAGAAACCATTCTCGATTCGCCACTAAGTCTGATTCCTTTACCTGATACTTGAGGATTTCTGGGATAATCACCGTTGGGTCATCACTCTTCGCGATCGCACTCAGATGGAGGACAGGTGTATTGTAAAGTATAATCGATTCGCAAACACTGTTGCCATAATTGTCCCCACTTGGCTTTGGCAATATAGCCATGACTAAAATAGGAGGGTGGCACCATCGCTAACACATGGAAATGAGGATGTGCTGATTCTCCATCCTTACCTTTTGTCACTTCCACCGACTTAACCCATCCCTTAGGGGACCACGCTTTTAACTCCGTCAACCGCTTAAATCCTCGATTCATCCAATTTAACGTGGTTCGCAATTCCTGCAACGGACAATTCTGAACCGTCAATGTGATAAACAGCCAACGGGATTTAGGATAATCGGCGACAACTTGAGGAATCACCTTATACGCCCTGGCTTTCCACATCAAACTTCGCCGCCACTGCTGATGAGACAAATCGGACAATGACGCACTCGACAGAATCTGGCGTAAGATAGTTTAAACTCCAGCAAATCCTCCGTTGACTCTGGGACTAGGCAAAACTCCAGGAATTTAGCACAATCACGCATCCGATGGGCATAGCGCTTAAAGCTACCTTGACCTTGCCTGTAAAAATCCGAGATAATATCGGCATTGGCTCGATGCTTTTCCCAAACGTTATGATCGGGAGACAGGTTTGATAAACTTATCTGCGCCATGAGTTAATCTCTGGATATAGAATTTTTCAAATAGTTGTCCTTTTTTAGGATTACATATTATCCTTTCCAAGCAGCATCTCCCTCATCTCCCCCCGGGGGGGGGGGGGGGGGGGGGGGGGGGGGGGGGGGGGGGGGGGGGGGGGG
>CAZNNK010000164.1:5431-9760 GCA_964574085.1 uncultured Coleofasciculus sp. | reverse complement strand
TCTACCGTAAGTAATTTTCTGAATGGCAAACCTGTTGACTACGTGACTTTTTACGAAATTTGTCATGCGTTAGAGCTGGATTTGGAAGAAATTGTAGATTGGGGTAAGTATAGTGGCTTAAATTATATTCTCCACCTCTCTGACTTACAGTTTGGCACGACTGATCATGCCCGCATCTGGTATGCTCAGTTAGCTGAAGATTTACGCTACGAGTTAAACTGTTCACGTCTGGATGCACTTATACTTTCCGGTGATATTGCCAGCCAATCTACTCCTGATGAGTATGCTGCTGCCCAATTATTTATCAGTCGTTTATGTCAAGAATTCCAGCTTGAGCCGCAACAGATTGTCATCGTTCCCGGTAATCACGATCTGAACTGGGAACTGGCAGAATCAGCTTACATACGAACCAACCGAGAGGATTATCAGGGAGAACTTAGAGACGGCTGTTATCTAGAAGAAAGTGGGAGTGTTATTAAAGTTAGAGATGAAGCCACATATAAACAGAGATTTACTCACTTTAGCCGCTTCTATCAGGAAATAACAGGTGATAATTATCCCTTAGAGTATGACCAACAATATAGTTTACAGCATCTACCGGAACAAAATCTGCTAATTTTGGGGCTAAATTCAGCATGGCAAATCGATCATCATTATTCATCTCGTGCCAGTATTCACCCTGAAGTTATCAGTAATGTATTCAGCCAAATTCGCCGTAGTTCAGCGTATGAAAATTGTCTCAAGATTGCTGTTTGGCATCATCCACTCAATAATGCCTCTGAGGATTGCCTAAAAGAACAGGGGTTTATGGAACGCTTGGCTGCTGCTGGCTTTCGCCTTTGTCTTCACGGTGGCATTCATCGGGCGGAGAGTAGTTCCTACCACTATCATTACCGTACTGGTGAACAGTTAATTAATATCATTGGTGCTGGAAAGTTTGGTGTCTTAACTCAAGAGCAGCATTCGAGTTATCCTTGGCAGTATAACTTACTCAAGATAGAAGACAGCCAATTAACTGTTGAAACTCGCCGACGAGATGATCCTAATGGCACTTGGCAACCGGATGCTCGATGGTTTAAAGGCTCTGAAATTGAGCCTATATCACGTTATCTCATTAATCTAGATGAAGCGAATTTAGATCATCATGAACTTGACGTTGAGCAGGGGAAGGCATACGCTGAAGCTGGACATTATGAAGAGGCGATCGCTTGTTATAAATCAGCCTTACAGTTTTATACTCGTGAAGCATTTCCTCAAGAATGGGCAAAAATTCAACAGTCTTTGGGACAAGTCTACAGCGAACGTATCCAGGGAGATAAGGCAGAAAATGTAGGCGATGCGATCGCCTGTTTTCAAGCCGCCTTAGAAATTTATACCCGTGAGGCGTTTCCTGAACAATGGGCGATAACTCAAAATTGTCTTGGAGAAGCCTATAGTAATAGAATTCCGGGAGCAAATATAGAGAATGTAGAACGTGCGATCGCATCCTATGAAGCGGCGCTACAAGTCTACACCCGCGAGTCATTTCCTCAAGAGTGGGTAAAAACCCATAATAAGTTGGGTGATGCCTATATGAGACGATTGTGGGGCGATTCGACTGAAAACACAAAACGGGCAATTAGGAGTTATGAACAGGCGTTAGTCGCTGCACGAGAACTTAGGAATCGTTCTGAGGAAGCGCACTCTCTGGAGAAGTTAGGTCATGGGTTTTCCCATTTCCTCAAAGAATACCAACGGGCAAAAGACTACTATCAGCAGTTTTTAGAACTGAGTGAAGAAATTGGCGATCGCGTAGGTATTGGCAATGCTCTGAATTGTTTGGGCAATGTTTATTCGTCTCTAGAAGAATTTCAACAAGCCATAGAATACTATCAGCAATCTTTGGCAATATTTGAGGAAATCGATGATCGTTCTGGCATTTCCGATTCTCTGTATAATTTGAGCCGTGCTTACGATTCCCTAGGCGAATCCCAACGGGCGAAAGACTATGAGCAGCTGTATCTTGTAATTAGTGATGGAATTGGCGATCGCGATGAGGAACAACTAGCACAACTTCAGAAGAATTCTGATGAAAGGGTGCGTCGATTAGCGAGACAACTCCTGATTAATCATCGACACCAATCGCAACCTATCAGCCGTGATGAGGCACTTGCACGTATTCAGTTGATCAAGGAAAATCTGCTAGATCTAGATGTAGACGCTTTAGTCAATCCCACAGGTTTAAGGGTGAGCTATGGCGGGAGTATCACTTGGCAACTTGTTGAACGAATAGGCTCTAGGCTATCCGAAACATTATGGAACCAACCAACTCTGACTTTGGGTGAAGTGTTTGTTACTGATGCTGGCTCTTTACCAGCTTCCTACTTGATACATACACCGATAGAAGAAAAGCCCGACAGACATACAATTGCAAGTGTAGTGCTAGGGGTTAATGCTGCTTTATCTAAAGCTGATAAAATGGGTGATGTTCGGACAATCGCTTTTCCCTTCGTTGGAAGCGGTGCTGGACACCTAAATCCATTGGATTTAGCTCGGCAAGTTTTAACAGCTATCATAAATCATCTGAAACAAGGTAGCTGTTTAGAAAAGGTGATCTTTGCTTTTTTAGACGAACCTGCATACCAGGCTTATGTCAGTGCTTACCAGACTCTCGTTCAGGACAGCAACTTAGTCTATTGCATCTCATTAACTCGATCCCCAGAAGTAACGTCAGTTGGCGGGGACATAGAAGTTTCAATCTCTCTAAAGTCAGTTGCTAAAGTTGATGAAAAGGATTATATGTTTCAACTTCCCAAAAGCGAAGCTATTGGAAGCGAATTGAACATATTACTCAATGCTCCAGGTTTTCAATTCAATGGTGATAACACAGCCAGCTTACCCTTAGATCCAGACGCTAACGGAGAAACCCTGACAAGACAGTTAACTCAAACTGCAACTTTTTGTCTGACCGCACTCCGTTCTGGCACAACTACAATAACTGTTGAACTCTACCGGGGAGATACCTTTGAGACAACCCTAGAAACTCAAGTACAAGTCGCCGAATTTGATACAACCCGCTTCACTCCTAAGCGCATTACCACCCAACCTCGTCCCGTCCCCCAACCTGACTTTATCCTCCGCATCCAAACCGCTTGGAATGACACCAATTCAGCCTGTCAATTCCAGTATCAACTCAGAAGCTTCCGGATACCATCACTCTTTCCTGGCGAAATTAATTATTACTCAGAATTTCTTTCCAGTCGTTGGCTAGAACAGATGCGGGGATTGTTAAGAACGACACTAGAAACGATATCAGATGCTCTCCCCGAAGACGGGCGATCGCGTCTCAAATCCCTGGGTCAATATCTCTTCACTCACCTACTCCCCAGGGAACTCCAAAATGACCTCCACACGGTTACTCGACTCAATCGCACCTTTACGCTGCTGATCCTGGCTGACCAAGATTCCGCCCTCCCTTGGGAACTGTTGCACGATGGTGAAGGGTTTTTGAGCGATCGCTTGATTATCGGACGCTGGTTTTGGGAGTTGAACCAGACTCGACCTCATGAGTTTCCAGTGGGTGCGATTCATGTTGCTCACTATAATACTGTTGAACAACCCGAACTGTGGACTGACCTACTAGAACCCCCTGGCGCACCTCCGGCTTTACCCTTACCCGACGGTGTACTTAGCCATCTGGACTCAACCACAGCCATGCGGGGTCTCCATTTAATCCGCTACAGCTTATCAGACGCCACTAACCGTCAAAATGCCCCTGTCAGGTTGGATAATGGGAATCAAGCCCAGGATATCGATCGCCAGATTCGTCCCGCTAAACTGAACTTGTGTCGCCATCGACCTTTGGTTAGTTTAGGTTCTGTGAGACAAAACCAATCTGAATTAATCCCGTTAGAACAGACTTGGGCGTCCGCCTTTATCCACGCCGGATGTAGCGCTTTTATGGGTTCCCTCTGGGCGGTTAATCCAGCCGTGGAAGCGGCTTTTATTAGCAGCTTCTATCATCGTCTTTGGACAGGTGATTCCTTAGGAGAAGCCTTTCAAGTCAGCCGTCAACTGGCGCGTGCGGTGGTTCCCGATTCCCTGGATTGGTTCAGTTATGTTCTTTTCGGTGATCCTATGGCGCGTCCCTATCGTCCCGTGGAAGGGAAAGGTTATGCTGTGGTTGAACCCATTGGTCGAGACATCGATGAACCGTTCCCGCCAAATGTCCCGGTGCGCTTCCGTCTCAGCCTGCGCCGCACCCCTCCAGTATGGCACGAGGAGCGAGTGATAGAAGTGGCTGAAACCCTTACTTTTGACAATTTGCAAGCTCATGTTAAAACCTTCGGG
>CAZNNK010000164.1:0-5421 GCA_964574085.1 uncultured Coleofasciculus sp. | reverse complement strand
GGTTACAGGTGACTCCTGATTCTCCCATTACGATGAATTTGGCTCCTACGGGCAATTATTTAGGGTGGTTTACGTTAGTTGCTCCTCCAGAAATGGTGGGAAACTCGGCTTTAGTGCAGGTTTTCTTAATGGATGGAATCTTGCCTATTCACAGTCTGATGTTCTCGCTGACAATTGCAGCCGAGGGAGGTGATTAGCGGTGGGAGGAATTAGCAGTTCGATTCCAACACAAACGGAGTTTTTTCCCTTAGAGATTCTGATTACTGAGAATGCCTATCGGATTAGTATTAGCGATTTTGACCGAACTGCACCGGATACAGTGCTGCTGAATTTTACTAAAAATGTATTACAGACGTTTAAGGAAATTGAACGGACGATTAATAAAACCAAGCAGTTACAGCTAACGTCAGCAGAACGGGATCGCTATTTAATTAAATTAGCCAAATGGGGACGACGGGCTTACCAAGAATTTTTCAATGAAGATGCTCAACAAGCAACTGTTCAGTATTCTCAATTAATGCCGTTTGCGCCTATCTTTGTCTCCAAGCTGATTCCTTTCCCTTGGGAAGTTCTCTATGAAGGGGAATATAAAAAAGGGGAGGCGGAACTGTTTTGGGGCTTCCGCTATCCCATTGCGCGTAACCTGACTCCTGGTAAACATTCTCCCCAAGAGCAAGTGTTACCCTTGGATATGCTGTTTTGCTTACATCACCGACTCCAGCAAGCTCATCATCAAGAACGACCGGAAATCGAAAAAGTCGTGAGAACGCTGGGGAAATTCTATTTACTGCAATTAACCAAAGAACTGCAAAAATTAGACGATGGTGAAGCGTTAGTCACCCACCTCTACCAAACTCAGCACAATATCCTTCATTTTGCCTGCCATTGTCGCCCCTGTATGCAGTATGAGGATGAGGTGGACGCTTTATTGATCTCCCTAATTGAAGATGAAAACAAGGCGAAAGTAATAGAACTGGAAACCTATAATTTTAGCGATGTGAGTGGTAGTTTTCAGTGTCAGCCCTTAATTTTTCTCAATGCTTGTCAATCAGCCGGGGGTGTTGATGACTTGAGGAAGACATTCAATCTACCAGAGAAATTCATTCAGCATGGTGCGGCGGCTGTGATTGCGACGGCTTGTCCAATTCCTGATTTATTTGCGGCAGCTTTTGCCAAAGTTTTCTATAACTTCTTTATCGCTGAAAAGATGATGATTGGTAAGGCATTGTATCAAACTCGTCGCTATTTTTTAGACGAGTACAATAATCCCTTAGGACTTGCCTACGGACTCTACAGTTCTCCCTATTATCGAATCGCCCAAGCACCTGCTAGAACATTGATGACCAATTAACTCTGTATACTGCAACCCTTCCGGGTTTTCTAGTACAATGTAAAACCGTTGTAGAGTGAGCGCATTCTGCCAAAAGCTACAATGTTGTTGGAGAAGTACGAAGCAGCACTGGCGAGTACCCAGAATGATTGGGAGAAATTAACGGGCTAAGACAGTCAATAGGAAAACAGCAATGGCATGGATATTTAGCTTATCGGCTGAATGTGGGGCGCAACAAGCTGTCGCCGAGCAATTTTCCCATCATTTTGACCAAGTGTCCTGGGTTCTCTCAAATGGTAGCCAGTCTGAATGTCGTGTGGGAATTTTTCAAGATATTGAGGAGAACTGGTGGTGTCGAGTTTCTCCAAGTTGTATCAGTGAGGTTGGCATCGATACACCGGAAAGTGCTTATCTGATGACAGAACTCGGTATTCTGTTGTATCAGCGTTTACAGTCGGCTCCAACGTTTCGGTATGCCTTAGTGGGTGTGGAAGTGGATGAGTTTAGAACTTACACTGAATTAGTTGAATCCTCTTCTACTTTGGCGTTTCCAGGACTGGTTTTAGCCATAGCACTATCCGAAGCGATGGAATTGTCTCCAGAGTTTCGACCGTTCAGTCCGGGATATATCTGGAAACCCTATGAGGGTGAAGTTTATAAGCCGCTGATAGCATCGTCAGAGTTGAAGAGCAAGCTAAACGAATTGTTGATGGTGGGTTGAAACCAGAGGTGTTTGAGCCTAACACAACATCCTTCACAATTATGGAATTGCCCAAGTTTCTGCCTCCATCGGGAGCGCCTGATGACAACCATTACTCAAACTGATGTCGATACCGTACTCAGGGAATTACAACACCTGCGCCAACAAATTGCGATCGCGCGGGAAACGATTGCACCCTTGGAAGCGAATCTAGCAGCCGTGTATGATGAATTCCAGGCGGTAGTCGGTGGGTTGCGTCGCCAGTCAATGCGTCTGCAAACGGAAATTGCTACCCTTCGCACTCAAATTGACCGCTTCACTCACGACCTCGATGATTCCAAGGAGTCGGATGAAGGTAATGATCAATTATTTTATGCCCAAGCCGAAGAAACCATAGATTCTGCCTCAGTAGACCCAGAAGCGGTTGAGAAAGATATGCTATTAGAGCATCTGTTCCGTGTCTTAGACCCAATGGTGAACGATGAAGATGGGGAGTTACTGGCAAATCTCCAGGGATTATGCAGTGATCCCACGGCGAGTCTAGCGGATGTGTTGGAAGAGTTACCATGGGGGTTCGTCTGGACAAGGTGTAGTGTCGAGGAGAATTTAGCCAACCAGCACCGCCGTCTGAGGATTTGGGAACAAGCACTGAGGCGACAGTTGGAGACCTTAAACCGCGCGACTGAACGTTTGCAAAAAGACCAACGTTATGGATTATGGCAACAGCGTGAAAAAGGACAAGATGACTGGCGCAGATTTCTGAATCAATGTATTGAACAGCAGCAAGACCAAAATTACGAATTACAAGCGGAGTTAGAGAGTCTCCGAGAAGAGTGGGGACGAATCACTAAGTAGGTGGACACCATAAAAGCTAACTGTGGAGATCGTCATTTGTCATTCGTCATTTGTCATTTGTCATTTGTAGGGGTTTTAGGACTATTTACAAAATAAGCGTGAACGTGCCGTTTTCTTTTATCCGACTACTTAGTAAAAGTAACTAATGAACAGCCAAGACTATCGACTGGACTTACCTGTGCCAATCGGCGGTGAGGATTTACCTATCCCCGTCGCCGATGCGGGACCCCAGGAGGAAAAGGTAGGCGATAAGGCTCATTTAGAATGGTTGAATTGGGCGAGTCAGCGGCATATTCGAGATTTAACCCTAGACGCGGTTCAGGAGGAATTGTGGCTAGCGACGGGAGGTGGGGTGCTGCGTTGGCGGTTGCAGGAAAATCGCTTTACCCGCTACGCCAGCGAACATGGTTTACCGGGTAATTCAGTTGTGGCGGTAGCTGTAGATGGATTGGGGCAAGTTTGGGCGGCTAGTGAGTATTTCGGACTCAGCTACCTGAACAACGAGAGTTGGTATCCCTATCGCCTTCTAGGGGACATCAAGGTGAGCTGTCTTACCCTTGATTCTACCGGACGGCTTTGGGTTGGCACAGCTAGCGGGATCTATGGGATTAATCGTCCAGACGAGAAACCGACGGTGGAACGATCGCCGATTGGTCATCCACCCAGGGCGATGGCAATTGCCAATGACGATACGATCTGGCTGTGTAATGCTCAAGGCGTCTATTGTGATTCAGGTTCAGGCTGGGAACGGTTGAGCGATCGCGTCCAGCCGGATATCCTAACCTTAGCACTTCAAGGTAACAATCTCTGGTTAGGGAGGTTCAAAGGATTAGTGCGAATTGACCTAACCACGGGTAAGCCACACCTAATCGATTCTACCATCGGCGGTGAAGTCACAGCGATGGCGGCTACAGAGCAAGGCGTTTGGGCGGCTTGTGGGGGACGAGTGGGCTTGGCGACGGAAACAGGCTGGACTCCTCTGGGAGACAAGAGACTTAATATCCCAATCACCAGTTTGGCAGCCGTTAATGATCAGCAGGTGTGGATTGGTACTCATGATGGACTACGGCGGGGTGAAGATGGGATACAGTTACACTTAACGGATACACCTCCTGATGTAATTGGTTTACCATCCCGCGATAAGTCTCCGGCGACGTTCAGTAATCTGGTGCAGGCGCTATCAGTGCAGCGATTAGCCGAACGCTCTATCTTATGGATAGGGACGGCTCGTGGTTTATTTCGATTCGATTTATTCACACAGAGTTGGCGGCGCTATGGTTGGTTGAGAACCCAGGATATCCGGGCAATTGTTACTGATCCTGATCAAGAGACGGTTTGGGTGGCGAGTTGGTTAAGTGGTTTACAGCAGATAACCCAACAGGCTGAACCCGACACCACACCCAAAATTGCTCAACCGATGTTGGGGTTAACAGGGGGCGTTTCTCAATACTGGGCGATTGGCTTAGAAGGTTTGTATCGATATCAAGACTCTACCTGGGTACAGGTCATTTCGGTTCAGGAATTACCCGTGAGAGGATGGTTGCAAGGGGTTACAGCCGGGACAAACCATGTTTGGCTGGGAACTTCAGCCGGATTATTGAGATATGAACCGGAGACTGGGGAACTGAGACGAGTTAAGGGTATCTTAGGCGATTGTGAAGTGCGATCGCTGTTGGCAATTCCGGGTGATGAGTCGGAGTTGGTTTGGGTGGGGACGACTCAGGGGTTGTATGTAGGTACGTTTGATAATTGGGAGATGGTATCTGAGGTTGAGCCTCGCCCAATTACAGCCTTAGCCTGGGATGAGGATACCCGCCGTTTGTGGGTGGGAACCGATGGGGGATTATTCAGCTTAGTGAGTCAGGATCAGGGCTGGAAGGTCGATAAATTCGACGTTCACACCAGTGGCTTAGGGGCAAATCGAGTGAATGCGATCGCGATTAGCACAGGTGATGCTGGTGAGACGCATTTGTGGGTGGGAACACCTTGCGGTTTGAGTTGTTACAGTTACTCACGAGCATGATTGGCACGTTCATAGACTAAGCCTGAGTGCCGCAGAAACATATCTGAGACTTCAACGCTAATCTGCATTCTCTGAATTTAAAGACTTACCAAAGTATTCAGCCTCATTTTAACTGATCGCACTAATTGAGTTGGGCAAATCGGGTGAATGCGATCGCGATTAATCGAGGTGATGCAGGTGAGACAAATTTGTAGATCCTCCAACCATCCAAATCAAACAACCTAAAATTTGGTCTACTGGAGGTAGAGCATAATCCATCAAATCTATAGTTACTGTTGATCCTTCTAACTTCAAAAAACGCCATTGAGTCCCGTTACTAACTGACCCGTAAATTGTCGAGATATTCACCTGATTAGCTTGATTAAACATTTGAGCAGCAACCATTTCTGCGATGCACTGTCCCAAGCCTTCATTCAGATTATCCCGTTTGGCTTCTCCCACCACAACCACTGGCGCTTCAATCTCCAATTGTTCTGGAGAACGACTAATTAAGTAATCAACATAGCCAAGTCC
>CAZNNK010000163.1:1979-9807 GCA_964574085.1 uncultured Coleofasciculus sp. | reverse complement strand
GTGGTCGCGAGAAATAATCCGCGAAACGTTTTGGGTGTGATTGAACGAAGTAAAATTGGTTTGGTTGGCGATTTGGTGACGACCAAAGAAGTCCTTGAACCTTATTTACCTAAGAGTCAGAAGTCCTAAGTTATATCATGTCCGGTGGAATACTTATCGGTAGAGACAAGGCAAAGTTATGCAATTTAAATGCGGATGGTGCAAGCCGAACAAGAGTGGCAACCAGGCGATCGCATTTTGGATTACTTCAAGCCTGGTGCTTGAGGAGAATTGAACACATTTACCCGCAGCCTGTCAAGTGAGGGCGGTAGTTGAATAGGGTAGTTCAGGACAGTTCATCGAGCTGTCGCTGTAGTTTTTGCAAAAATTCAGATGATGAATTTGGTAGTATTTGGATAATCGCCTGACGAACTCCTGGCACTGAATCCCTCTCAACTAAACAGCGTAAGTCCCGCTGTTGCCAATATCCAGTTTCATCAAAAACATTATCTAAAATTCCTAGATTTTGAGTCTGCTCTAACATTTCAACAACTAGAGTATGAGCCAGAACAAAATTAGCGATCCCCCCATATTCGGGTTGAGATGCAAATTGTGTTTTGCAATGTCCTGTTGCCATCCAGTTTTCATGATGAGAATACTGTCCTAGAAAAATAACTAAACCTTCGCATCCAGGTCTAGGAAGCGTCTCAAATCCAATTAAATGAGTAGGATATATAGATTCACCTGTGGCAAAGTTATGTTGAATGGCTTGGAGAGTAAGGAGCAAAGAGGTTCCGTTTTCAGGGCTGAAAACACAGTCTTTTCCTTGCAACTCAGTAACGTTAGCATCTACCCAACTAAATGGAAGTGCTTGTGCATGGTGATGTAATGAATGTAAAACAGAACGAATTTCGTCGCTAGGGCGATTACCAGCATTAAATTGGTAGTGAATACTATACCCCATAACTTCAATCCCACCAAAATACAGCAATAGGGGGTGTATCGTGATACAGTCCTAACAAGGCTTGAGCTTTTTCTCCATCAATAACCTGCACTGTATCGCAGTTCCACTGTTCCCCAAGCTCTTGAAGTGGAGTAATGCTCATTGGGTTTTGAGCTAATACATAAAGTGTATCAGTATGCCAAAATTCTTGAAGATCTCTGAGCATAATCAGTGACAGGGGAAGCGGCGGCTGGGAGTTAAGCGGTAGCATCGTTCCCATCCAAAAACTTTGCCATAACTGAGGATATCTATATAAATCCGCTAATACCTGCTCTGGGTTAAAGGCATCGCATTTTGCCTGAAGCATCAAAGCCGCTACCAATTCCTGAGGGGTGCAGTCTTTAATCAGCTTTTGGCGAAGACTATTACTGAACCTCATTTCATTGTTGGACATTGTGAGACCTTTGGAGTAACTGTCAAAGCAAAATCGTAAGCAGGAATAACACATTTACCCGACAGCCTGTCAAGTGGGGGCGTAAGCTATCGTTCCACACTTCTGAGTTTAGGGTAATCCCAATTTTTTGTTGGGTAGCAAACCGAACTTAGCTTGACTGCCAGTTATTGTACTTTAGATTATCGAAAGAGGTGTACAAACCAACCTCTCAAACCTCTTTACAGTCATCTCTACAACTTGACAGAACAAGGAGGTAACGATTATGGCTTTAGTTCGTTGGCAACCTTTCCCAGAACTTGATACTCTACAACAACGCATGAACCGCCTATTTGACGAACTCACGGCGACAACGGATGGCGGTGGAGACATTGCGGGGATTACCTTTGTCCCTCCCGTCGAAATGGAAGAAACGGATGATTCTATCCACCTGCGGCTAGAGATTCCCGGAATGGAAGCGAAAGACTTAGACGTGCGAGTCACAGCGGAATCCGTGGCAATTAGCGGTGAACGCCGATGGGAATCTCAGAGTGAAAATGGAGGCTGGAGTCGCACAGAGTTCCGCTATGGCAAATTTGAACGGGTCATTCCCCTACCTGCGCGAGTGGAGAACACCCAAGCTCAAGCCGAATACCAGGAGGGTATATTGAATCTGACGCTGCCGAAAGTGGAAGACGAGAAGGAAAAGCCGATTAAGGTCAATATTGGCTAATCCTCGATACTGCTTCGGTGGCAATGAGGTGGAAACCAGCGCCACCGAAGTAGTGATTAGCCGCCAATCAACTGGATGGGTACGCTGCCAAAGCAATGATATATCTTCCCGTCACCCTACTTCTGTTCGGGGCGGGTGTGTTTGATGGCATTGCCCTGTGTGGTTTATTTTCCTTGCTTTTAACCTGATAGTGCATCCGTACACATTCATCAACAGTTTGAGGAGGTGAAACACTATGCTTAATGTTGTGCGTCGCAGTCAGATGATAGGTTTGAGGGCAGTTGACCGCACCACTGCTACCAACTTCAATACAATTGAAGAGGTCTGGGTTGATGATACGGGACGAGCGGCTTACTTAGCCGGAACTCAAGGATATACACCATTAGAGCAGGTGGAAGTCATTGAGCCTGATGCTGTTTTAACGTATAGCCGGACGGTGGTTGAGCCGCCTGCAAATCTTCGTCCCTTGCACCGCTTGGCAGTTCGCTCTCCCAACACAGATTCCTCGGGTTGGGTAGAGGATTTTCTCTTTGATTGGGAAACTAGAGAAATTGCCGCCTATATCTTGGGAGGTGACATTGCGACTCCTTTTGGAGAACGGGCGGTATTGTTCCCGGAAGACGTAGCAGCAATCAACTCTGAAGTCATTATCTTGCAAGACGGGGCGTCCGAGCGACTCAAAAGTGAATCAGAGGGACTCAAGGGATTTTTGAGCGAGAAGTCGCAGCAGGTTAAGACTTTGGTGAATGCGATGAATTCGCGGTTGCGCTCTTTAATTTCTCCTGGGGATAAACCGGACGTCGTCCGCGTCAAAATTAAACAGGTCAGTGACGAATTGGAAGCTTCGGGTCAGCACAACAAAAATGCTCTGGCTGAGGCGAGAGAGTTCTTGCAGGACAAATGGGAAAGCTTACAGCATAGCGCCAGCCGTGCTAAAGCACGGGTGAAATTAGTTCTAGATTCTGCTTGGACACAAATCGCTCGTAAAAAGTAAGTAGGGTTTAGGGAGGTTAGAGCCTCTCCCTAAATTATTTCTCAATTCTGACGGACATTAATCACTCTCACATCGGGTTTCTGATGCCAGCGATCCCCAAAAGCCATGAGAAACCCGATCGCTCTTTCACAAGGTAAAAACAGAGGAGGCGAAACAACCATGACTCATCCAACGGATGCGATCGAGGAATTTGAAGCGACTAGCCCAGAAATGCGCTTTGAGTTGGTTGATGGGCAGTTCGTCATCGGTGGAAGCCTTGCGGGTAGTCGGTGGTTACTGCGAGAAATCATTCAGGGCTGGGGGAAAGAAAGCGCCCTAGCATTTGCACCTGTGAAGCTATGGTACGAAGCGCTGCGGGTTGCCTTTGACGCCCCATCGGAATCGGATTTATCAGAATGGGCAAGGAATTACCCCGATCAAGCCCCATCCATTCCTCCGTTAGGATCACGGCATCTTGGCAAACATTGGCACGTCCGCACCCTGCTAACCCAAGATTTGTTCACGGCTGTCGGTATTGCCAGTCTGGGCAAGTGCATCGGTGGCGACTTTGTGATGCGCCTGGGAGAAGACGCTTTTACCCCAGACCTGATGTTTATGCCAGTCAGCCGTTTGCAAGGCTATCACCACTGGTTTTTTGAAGGTCCAGCGGACTTAGTTATTGAGGTACTCCTGCCAGAACATAGTGAATTCGACAAACAAGAGCGATTTCGTCGCTATGAAGCAGGTGGCGTTAGCCACTATTGGACTATCGACCCAGTGCAGCAGCAGGTTGAGTTGTTTCGCCTGACTGACTGGGGCTATCAACCGCAGAAATTAGACCCCGATGGCTGTTATCGGGGGATTGAAGGGTTGACCTTTACGCCGAATCATTTGTGGCTGCCTTATGACCAAAAGTTGCCCATTTTTCAAGCGCCGTATCAAAAAGGCGACTGGGTTATGCGTGAGGTAGAAGGCGAAGAGTTAGTTTGGGGAACGTTGCCTTTTGTCCCTCAAGTTGAACTAGAACCCGTCTCTATCCAATTCGAGCAATTTGTTTCTTGGTGTCCGGAAGCTAAATTCGAGGGTTATGGGGGACGCTATCCCCTCGTCGGCGGGACAATGGGAACTCGAAATGCCCTGGGAATGCTGTTGATGAGTCTAGGTTTAGTCGAAACCGTGAAGCTGTTTCCGTCCCAAGACTGGATAACTGCGCTCGTTGAACTGGAGCAACGTTATTCAACGGATCAGGAACGACGGCAAAAAGCGCGATCGGTGGCTCTAGAGGTAGCTCGTAAATTACAGCAGGACTATCAAGTAGGAGGAGTAGGAGTTATTGGCGATTTAGTTCACCCAGAGTCGCCGTGGAATTTCTGGAGTGAAATCTCTCTAGTCGTCTGGGATGTTCCCAAGAACGTTAACCTTTGGGCGTTAGGGCGAGAGTTGGGTGGGGAGTTTGAAATTGACTGGGTAGAGCCATCTTGGTGTACGCCTGCTCAGTGGCAACAGATTACCACCGAAATGGACGTTCTTGCTGGAGACTGGGTGGAGTCCTATCACACTCCTGTTCGCAAGCGATACAAGCTGTTTGAAGCCTCCAATTAATTTAAGAATTTCACCGTTATTTCTACAACAATCGCAACACAATTAAAGGAGGAAAGGATGAAACTATACAAACAAATCCTACAGCAAGTCTTAGAAATTGCGGCGGAACAAGGAGAAACAGGCTTTGAAGAGAAAGACATTGCTCATTTGTTCAATAATGACGAGTACGACCTTGTCTTTCACCTCGACTATCTAAAAGAAAAAGGTTTCATTGAGGGTGAATTTACTCCCGGAGCCTATGCTGCCTTCGCCATTTTACCTCAACCCATTCATTTTGTTCGAGGCAAAATTACAACTAAAGGACAAGAGTATCTAGCGGGGTTAAAGCAAAATGAATCAGATTCGGACTAACTACCCCGTTAACAGTAAGTATTTTCCCTTCATAACAGGCATAGTCTAGAGCCTCGGCTTAGGCGTTTTGTTGTGGATAGAGAAACTCGTCGCCCGTTAAGTTAGAATCTTTGACTTGATCACCCGACTGTAGCTATGAGAAGTGAATCTTTCCTGAAGATGCTACGGAAGTCTTGGTTCTCACGAAATACCATCGTTCGTAATTTGGAGGTTTTCCAGAACTTCATTATCATTTCCCTCTGTGTTGGCTTATTTTGTGTGATGTTAATTCGATTAGGAGAGATGTATGTCTCCCTCCTCAAGCCTCTAAATTTTCAGGTCATCACCTCTGATATCTTATTCATTCTGATACTGGTCGAGCTATTCCGGCTCTTAATTATCTATCTACAAGAGCAGCGAATATCGGTAGGAGCCGCCGTGGAAGTTTCTCTGGTTTCTGCACTGCGGGAAGTCATTTTAAAGGGAGTACTCGATATTCCCATTGACCGCCTTCTAGGAGTTTGTGTGTTTTTGACTGTTCTGGCTGGATTGTTGTTGGTTCGGGCTTGGATGTTCCGACATTTAAGTCGTGGGAATTTGGCTAATTCTGCCACGGCTAACGGCAAGGCTGACTCAACTGAACATCGAGAATTTCCAGAGGAACAGTACTCGTTTTAAAAGCCAGACTCCGCATTTCAAGTTGAAGTCCAAAAAACTAAGTAGTCAGACTTTAAGCCGTCATGCATTTAAATTGGGAATGGGTAGCGAGCAAGATGCTCGCACTACGGCAAGGATTTCGCCATTATTGACATTAAGGTTTTAAATGCCGAACAGCTTAGACTAATCAGAGCCGATCATCCCTGGGCGATCGCACTCAGGTGTGATAACAACGATTCACGACACACCACTTGGCTGTTTCTTTCTCCTTCGCTACTGACATATCCTTCCCTCGACTCAATGTCATTTCGGCTCAACTTGTCAAGCTCTAATAATTTAAACTATTCTTTCCCCCAGAACAGTTTGAATTTTCCAATCAGGTACAGGTCTCAACAAAACGTCATAATTGCTCGTTTTTTACCCCTTGTCCGAAATAATCTACGAAATTTCAAGGGTTACGGCGATTGTGAGCAACTTGTGCGGTTTTCAGGTATACTATCTATGGTGGGTTTTTTATGGGTTTTAATCATCCCGACACAGCTAAACTCCTTGAATATTCGTAAAACTTTGTATAATTTCCGGTTTTAGTCTCATTGCCAATGTCCCCTTCGACGCATGTATTTTTTTAAAGTTTCGATAAAAATCATAACTAAGTATTGACAAAAACACAGATCACACAGACGAGGAGGGCGCAGACAGAACCCTGAATCGTGGGGGACACAGATTGACACAGAGAACGAAATAATCGCCTCACAATCAGTGATAGATTTGGGTTCATTCTGATTGTCTCTGTTCCCCGTTAAGAGTTCCCTAATCTCAACCGTTAACTTTACTTGTGTCCACCCACTTATGAGAATGATCATCAAAATTAAACAGGGAAAGTGAGCCTATATCGGGTTTCGTTTGGATTGAGTCTAAACTCCAGATTAAACCAAGATCGGCTTTCCCTACTCTGACGCGGGGAAATGCTAATTGTTTTTTAGAGAAATCCTGGTCATAATCCATTGATTGAGCGGGTAAGTTGTTGTTTATTCTCCCGTTACTCAGTCATCAAACTCATCCTCAGATGTGAGAGGTGATCCCATGCAAACGGTAAAATGGTGGCAAAATGCTGTAATTTATCATATAGTTCCTCGCAGTTTCCTCGATACGAGTGGTGATGGTGAAGGGGATCTTAATGGCATTATCGCCAAGTTAGATTACATCGCTGCCCTAGGCGTAGATGCCATTTGGTTGTGTCCGATTTATGAATCGCCACGGGAAGATTTGGGATATGATCCCACAGATTTGCGTTCTATCGATCCCATGTATGGCAGCTTGGAGGATTTCCAGCGATTACTTGCCCTTGCCCATGCACGGGGATTGAAAGTGATTGTTGACCAAATTTGGAGTCACACGTCAGATCGGCATCCCTGGTTTCAAGAAAGCCGCAGCAGTCGAGACAATCCTAAAGCGGACTGGTATGTTTGGGCTGATCCGAAACCAGATGGTTCGCCACCCAATAATTGGCGATCCGCTTTTCTAGGTGACAGTGGTTGGACGTGGAGTCCCGAACGCGGACAATACTATTTCCATAACTTTCTCAAGAGTCAGCCGGATCTCAACTGGCATAATCCCGCTGTGATTGAAGCAGTTTTGGCAGAGGCGAGGTTTTGGCTGGAACTGGGGGTCGATGGGTTCCGTTTGGATGCGGTTAATTTTTACTTCCACGATCAAGAATTACGAGACAATCCCGTGCGCCCTGCTGATGCTTCTTTACCAGATGGCATATCTCCCAAAAATCCCTTTGCCCATCAACTGTTTAAGTACAACTTCTGTCGCCCGGAAACAATAGAAGTCCTCAAACACATCCGCGAGTTCGTCCAGGCGTATCCAGGTGTGATTACTCTAGGTGAAGTTACCCTGGCTGAGGATTCAATTGCCCTATCGAGTGAGTACGTCGGTGATCAGTGCTTGCATTTAGCGTACAATAGCGCCCTCTTATTTGACGAATCCATCAGCGCTACCCGCCTGTATCAAACATTGGAGAAAGTTCTCACTCACTTCCCCGATGGCGGAAATTGTTGGTGCGTCGGGAATCATGATTATGGTCGTTTGCGATCGTGCTGGACGGGTAAGGAGGCTTCGGGTAAACCTTACCCAGAGGGATTCTATCAGATGATGGTTGGGCTGCTATTATCC
>CAZNNK010000163.1:0-1969 GCA_964574085.1 uncultured Coleofasciculus sp. | reverse complement strand
ATCCTTACCAGGAGCATTTTGTCTCTACCAAGGAGACGAATTAGGGTTGCCTGTCGCCAGAATACCCGAAGATATTCCCGTAGAAGAAATCAAAGACCCCTTTGGCAAAGCCCTTTACCCGATTCTCCCTGGACGAGATGGCTCGCGCACACCGATACCCTGGATAGCTGATTCCCTACATGGGGGCTTTACGACTGCCTCTAAGCCTTGGTTACCTGTCCCCCAATCCCATCGAGAACGGGCAGTTAATCTGCAAGACAATGAACCCAATTCTTTGCTCAATACCTGGCGTCGTTTTCTGCATTGGCGCAAACAGCAACCGGCTCTGATGAGAGGGGATTGTCAGATGCTCAAAACAGAGGAACCGATTTTCGGTTTGATTCGAGAAACGGAGGAGCAGCGGTTAATTTGTTTGTTCAATTTGAGTGAAATGTCAACGGAGTACGATTTATCGCCCTATGCTGAGTGTCAGACAATTCGAGGTCTAGATATGACGGCACAGCGACAGGGCAATATTTTGAAAATTCCCGCTTACGGCACTTTTTTCGGTAATCTGCCTCCGGCAAAAGAAAGTTATCCGCCCTTCAGTCCACCTTTAGTTCAGGGTAGAAGAGGCGAAGGCGAATCCGATCGCATGATGGCGTTGTCTTAGTTCGGCTCAGATTTTGTTTATCCTGATAAAAAGCCGTCCTAGAGCGTCGGTCAAGTATTCCTAGAAACCGGGGAAAGGAGTGAGGATGACAAGGCAATATCAACCTTTCACCTTTCATAACCCGGTTTCTTGACCGATGTCCTAGAAGGATGGGGCGACGAGACCCGTTATTTCCGGTGATTAAGCAAGAATTTCCTGAATCATCTGTCGCGCATACCCTACGCCTAGAGGATTAGTATTCAAATAATAGGGGATGAAGATGACAGCTTGGGATAGAGCTTGACCGCGACCTCTTGCCCAAGTGTGATCATCAACATTTAACGTCTCACGGAATACCTTTCGACTCTCACCAGAGAAAAGACTCCATGCAATCATTAAGTCACAAGCCGGATCTCCCACACCTAATCCTCCAAAGTCGATAACCGCACTCAAGCGACCTTGCTCGAATAGTACATTCCCAATTAACAAGTCTCCGTGAAACCAAACCGGTTTATTATTCCATTCAAGTGCTTGAAGTGCTTCGTCCCAGACAGCCAATGCTGCATTTGTATCGATCGTACCTTTCAAGGTAGCAATAGATTCACGAGTCAGTTTATCTCTAGTTTTTAGAGGTACACCACGTAAGTTATGTTCTTCTGCAACGGGTCCGCCAGTTGTATCAATCTGTTGCAGAGCCGTTATAAATTGTGCTAATTCAGTTGCCGTTTGGCATGGGTCTACAAGCTGGTCAATTGAGGCATTTTTACCGTTAAGCCATCTATAGACAGACCAACGATAGGGATATTTTTCATCAGGTTTGCCCTGAGCAAGTGGTAAAGGGATGGCAAGGGGCAGATGGGGGGCAAGGCGGGGCATCCACTCGTGTTCTTTATCAACCTGAGCTTCCGCCCAATCAATTCGAGGAAGTCGTACTGACAGATCATGACCTAATCGAAATATGGCGTTATCTGTGCCAGCAGAGGGAACAGGTTTAATCGCTAGATTAGCCCACTGAGGAAACTGTGAAGTAAGTAGGCGGCGCACGAGAGATACGTCGGTACTTACCTCGTTAGCGTGCATTTTTTTAGTGGACATGAATGAGTGTGCGTTAGAGGAGAAAATGATTAAGAACTTATCTTACAGCACTTTCTAACACTGTATAGTACAGTAACAATTAGACAGCTCTGTTCTACAAAGCCTATTCCCTATTGTCTCTCCCCACCACAAGACTCCCTACAGCAGACCCTAATTTGTCATGTTGAAATGAAACCCCTCTCAGCATAGTTCTGGGAGGAGTTTTTTTCTTTATTTTCGCTTCAGTGTTGGGCGACAGAACAC
>CAZNNK010000162.1:0-9809 GCA_964574085.1 uncultured Coleofasciculus sp. | reverse complement strand
GTGAAAAGGCAACAGGCAACAGGGGAATGTCCTAACGTATCCCGGTAGTGCTATATCTCCTCTCTAGCTAATTTGCCGTGGCAGAATTGGAGACAGTAGTTCAGGGATAATAGCGGGAGTCTCCTTGCGGGAAGCGGTGAAGCGGAGCTTGTCTAAAGATGTTATGTTTCCACAAACGAATGAAGACTATTGTGCCTTACTCAGGCAAGGGGTGGAGGTATGGAATGCGTGGAAGGCACACCACCCAGATATCCGACCTAATCTCAGCTTTGCTACAGGCAAGGGCGTTACCATCCAAGGGGCAAAACTCAGTGGTGTGGATTTGAGTCGGGCAAACCTGAGTCGGGCAGATTTGAGTAAAGCGGATCTGATTGGCGCCAACCTTAGTGAGGCATATTTGAGTGAGGCATATTTGAGTGAGGCGGATTTGATTGGTGCGAACCTGACAGCGGCAGATCTCAGAAATGCTGACTTAATTAGTGCTAACCTGATTGGTGCGAATCTGAATAACATCTATCTTAGTGGTGCTGATTTGACTAAAGCCAACCTCAGTGGTGCTGATTTAGTTGGGGCAAAACTGATTGGCGCTAAACTGAGTGGAACGAATCTCAGTGGGGCGAATCTCAGTGGGGCGAATCTCAGTGGAGTCCACCTTGTTGGTGCGAACCTCAGGGGGGCGAATCTCCAGGGGGCTAATTGCTCTCAAGCCAATCTTCGGGACGTCAACCTACAACGTTGTAAAGCCTTCAACACCGATTTTCACCAAGCCATATTCACCGCCGCCTGTCTGGAAGACTGGCACATCAATAGCGGGACAAATTTAGCGGAGGTGATTTGTGAGTATGTTTACTTACAAACCGATCAACGCGAACGCCGTCCTCATCAGGGAACATTTGCCCCTGGAGAATTCACGAGGGTTTTTCAAGTTCCCTTAGAGACTGTCAATTTAACGTTCCGCAATGGTATTGATTGGCAAGCGTTCTTTGCTGCTTTCCAAGCCTGTCAAGCCCTGGATGGGAGTAACATCCTCACGATTCAATCCTTAGAAAATCGCCCTGATGGGGTATTAACTATCCGGATCGCTATTCCTATCGATGCCAATCGACTGGAAGTTGAGCATTTGTTTAATCGCGAGTACGATATCCAACTTGAGGCGATCGATAAGGACTATCGTTATCAGTTAAAGGTGAAATATGAGCAAGTTGCTGCTTATCGTCAGCAGAGTGCCAATTTAACTGAGATTCTACAACGGCTGGCTGAGAAAACCGTGAATCCCGGTCAAACAATTAATGTAGAAGCAAGACGGTTAGTTGAAACCCTAATCCCTCACCAGTCCGAACCGGGGAAGTCCATGGAAAATTGTCCCTCTGGAAATTCTGCGATCGCATCCGCTTATACCCTAGAACAAAAGCAACGACTGACCGATACCGCCACCAAAATTCAAAAGTTACTCCAACAGCTTGATCAAACCTATCCCACGAATACGCCTCTGGAAAAACAACGGGTAGTGATCGAGGTGCTAGAGAGGATTGAGCAGAATCCGATGCTGAAAGCTTCAGTCGTTGAAGGCTTAAAAGGTGTGCAGACTGAGGTATTAAAGGAGTTGATTGATCATCCCTTAGTCAATGTGCTGCTGGCAGCATTAGAAGAGTATCAAAAAATACATTAATTGGTTACATCCTATTTAGGATTGCTGTTGAATGTAGTTATGTTATTGGTTTATACTCAATCCGGTTAACTCTTCTGGTTAAGACAAGGTAGACGACAGATGGCAGCATCATCTTGGCATCAAGGCTGGGACATCACTGACGAAGAACGAGACGTTTACCGCAAGCGTTCTCAGGCGTCGAGTCAAGCTAAAGCCAAAGCTGTCCGGGGTGAGGGACGAACGCCGATTCATCCGATTAATGTTCCTCGGCTCAATCCTGATGATTTAATGCCACAATTAGCGAAGAACGGTTTGCGATCGCTCTCTCTATTCAGTGGGGGTGGTGGTCTCGACTTGGGCTTTGATCGCGCTGGATTTACCCATGTTGCCTCTTACGATAGTTTACCGGAATCGGGTGTGACTTTGAGTCAGGTTCGACCAGAGTGGATGGTGTTTGCAGGTGAATCCGGCGATGTTACCCAGGTAGACTGGCGAAACTATCGAGGCTTAGTTGATATTATTCATGGTGGTCCACCCTGTCAACCCTTTTCTGTAGCCGGTCGTCAGAAAGGGAAAGAAGACAGCCGGGATATGTTTCCAGAATTCATCCGGGCGGTGTTAGACATTGAGCCAATGGCGTTTGTGGCGGAAAATGTGACAGCATTGGTGGGTAAAAAATTCAGTTCCTATCTTAAAGAGGTTATTGAACGCCCCCTGAGTCAAAACTATACACTAATTCGAGTTATATTATCAGCGCCATCCTTCGGAATTCCCCAAAAGCGAAAGCGTGTGTTTTTTGTGGGGTTTCGTCAGGAAGAAATAGCGACAAAGTATCAGTCTCCTCTCCCCACTCACGTTTGCCATCATTTGCCTACTGATCAGGCTAAAACTCCTGTTCAGCTTGATCTATTTTCGCTTTTCGATCAGTCGGAACGTTTACAACCTTGTATGGGTGTACGTGAAGCATTAGGACTTCCTGATATCGGATTTGATGCGTTATCTCCTACTCTTCGCAGTTCTCTCACCGGTCCGCGTCATACCACATCCGTATTAAGTAGTGTTTCCGCGCAAAAGATTTGGCAAAAACTGCAAATTTGGCCCAATGGAGTGGCTATCAATCGAGAACAGGCGCGTTTATTTGTGCCAGATAATGGTCACTTTCGCTTATCTGTTCCCGACTGTGCTATTTTGCAAGGTTTTCCTGAATCCTGGTCATTTGACGGTGCTGTTTATAAAGCCTTGGGTCAAATTGGTAATGCTGTTCCCCCGCCAATGGCGTATCGAGTGGCTGTTTCTATTGCTCAAGCTTTATCGTTTATGGATTGTCTTTCCGCTTAAGTTGAAACAGGTAAGTTGTTCGGCATTTAAACCTTAATGTCAATAATGGCGAAAGCCTTGTAGTGCGTTAAGCGAAGCCATGCCGCAGGCTTTGCATCTTGCTCGCTACTAATACCCAATTTAAATGCATGACAGCTTAGTTATTTCTACCCTCTAATAGATAAATAATCTACGCAACAATAAATTATTATAAAACTTACTCAATTTTATTGGTGTAATACAGCTAAAATAGTGGAATAAATTTTACCTTTTATCTGGGCGCACGTCTGTGCGCCCCTACAATTATAATCAATACAATCAATACAATTAGGTGTGCTAGGCTACTATTATCGCTTACTTGCAGAAGGCTTGAGCTGCCCATCCACTACAATAATGTCTGATGCTCTATTGCTTAATTTACTTCTTTCTTTGCGAATTTGCTCAATTTCCGTTAGCTTATTTCCTAAATTACCTACATCAATGAGATGACTCCATCATTACTTATCTGACACATCTTTTAGAAGTACACGCTTGGGATCGCTTTGGTTACGTCTGGGGTCACAGATAAGAACAATTGTATAAATCCCTGGTGATGAACTGGGAATTAGACCATTGATATAGACAGGAAGCGTATATGTCATTTTAGCAATTTGAAATTATTTTAGCTGTCGGATTGTTGGTTCAGATAAAATTTAAACTTCTCTCGCAATTGTTCAATACTCAAGTGCTGTGTCCAATATTCCACTAAAGCGTGACCAAATGCCCAAGCATTGCGATCCGGTGAAGACGAATTATCTAGCAATAATGACCACAGCGATCGCAGGTCAAATTTGCTCGGATTATCCCCCTCACCCAGTAAGGAGAATAAGTCATACGCCATCTGTAATTTGCCAATCACCACAGGTAACTGTTCGACGGGAATTTGTTCGGCGAGGGCAAAGGCTAATGTGGGAGATCCGGTTGTTAATGTGGAGACAAACTGTAGCACCGGACTTTTGAGAAAAGACGTTAACCCTTGAGTGGTTGCCATCTGAAAGGTATAATGGTCAATGATTTTAGCGGCTTCTACTGTGCGGGTTTCTCGATTTCGTAAAAAACGGGCAAGACGCAGTTGTTTGGCGGGTGCGATCGCGTCAACTAATGCTAAGGATAGCGCCTCGATATTCCAAGGGGTGCGCCCAGTTTTCCAGTCAGCCGTCACCACAGGTAACACGCGATCGCACCATTCCCCTAAACGTTCGGCGCGATACTCCGTCGCTTCCCGAATCGCTTTCTCCTTGGTACGTTCCCCCCATTGCCAATCATAAGGGGGTTGCCATTCTCGGATTGGGCGCAGGCGATCCACTTGGGTGACAATGGTAATCGCGGGTAAGTCTTTAATATCCGCTTTGATTTCTTTGAGAAACGCCGTATCCATCTGCAGCGCCGGATCGAGGGCGGGGGTTACCAGTAGCAGTAAATCGGCGTTTGTGGCATAATCGAGTACCAAGTCCCGTAAATCGGAGCGGTTGACTTGTTCATATCCCGGCGTATCCCACAGCGTCAGGGTTTCTCCGGTTGGGGTTTGCCAGTGGTAATTCTGGATGCGATCGGTACTGGGTAAGACATCGACTTCGGCACGGTCTGCCTGAAATAATGTATTAATTAGGCTACTTTTCCCTGATCCAGTACGCCCCACCAGCAAGATATTTACTGGCTTTTGTTCAACCGCTTCCACAGGTTCGGCTTGTTCCAGGATATCCCGCAGGGTTTTGGTTTGTGCCTGGGGGAGTTGCGGTTTGGGGGGGGAGACGGTAGTTGAACTGGGTGGGGTACTGCCACTATACAGCGCGATCGCTTGGCGAGATAAGTTCTTTAACGCCGCTTCCCGCAGCATTTGTCCTAAATTGACCAACAGTTGCTGAGTAGCTTGATTACTCGAACGCTGACTCGCTTGTCTGGCTAGCGCCGCCACCGGATTGATTACCCATTGCGCCCAACTCCAGGCTTGCCAAAGTTTCCGGGCGGAGGGTTCGAGTTTCTGGTAGACTTCGTAGGCTTGCAATCCTTGTCCTACGGTGACTTGATTCAGCGCCGGGGATAATTTCTGCATCCACTGATCCAAGTCATCCACGGTTCCCCGCATCAACCCATAAGCTTGAGGAATATAGATATTGAGTAAGGGATATTTCGCCTCCGGCTGGTAGATATGGGCGATGGCGATCACAAGTTCCTGACATCGTTGCCAAAATTGTTGCCAATCTTCCCACATCGGCGGATCATCCTGTGCCTGTTTCAGCACCGTTTGCAGCGCGGCTTCGGCGTTTTGAGTGGCTTCATCGGTGACGGGTAAGGCAGTTGTTTCCTCGGTTGTCGTGTCGAGTTGATCGCTAACCTCCACCACCGCCGCTTCGACTTGATCCACGGTTGATCGCGTCCATTTTACCAGCAGCCACCGCCAACCCGCGAAAATCAGGATAAAGATACCCCAAATCCAATTAATTCCCCACTCGTGGATTTGCCAGCCTGCGGATACGAGGATGAAGATCATGATGGATATGATCGGCATTGCCAATACGATCCATTGCCACCGTTTTAATTGCACCATTGCCCGATACCTGCTACAGAAAAGCCTTCGTTATAGCTATGCTAAATGAAAAAACACAGACTTAACGTATGTTCGTAGTCGGCACGAAGCATGCCATAAACGCTGAAGCGCTTACTACAAAAGCCTCCGTCAGCGGACTTTACCGTTGAATCACCATCTGTAGGGAACTCGTCCTGAATTGTCCCTACTATACAGGATCTATGCGTAAGTCCTAATGATTTGTGAGATCTTCTGTTCCTTGTTCCCTTGACTCACTAAAATAAATGAATGACATAGGAGTGAAGACTTGAACGATTTTACAATAGCCAATCAGGAGTCTTTAGATGAATTAGCCTGGGCAATAGAAGCCTGTCAGGGACAGTTTTGCCTGATGTTGGCGCGTTGTAACTATGAGTATTTGCAACAACGTCTAATCCAGCAACTGCAAGAACAATGCGCCCTCGACATCCGAGTCATTCACCTGAAGCCAGGGGACATAACCCTGTTTAGCACCGTGCGATCGCAACTGGGACAGGAGATGCCCTCTGCCCTTATGGTATCTGGCTTTGCTACTTTAGACAATGTGGATGACATGTTCGCGGCGATGAATCAAGTGCGGGAGGAGTTTCGCAAGAATTTTCCCTTTCCTTTCATCCTATGGATGAATAATCGGGTTTATATTCGACTGCTGAGAATTGCGCCAGATTTCGAGAGTTGGGCAACAACAACCGCGTTTGCGATACCAACGGAGGAGTTAATTAATAGTCTCCAACAGGCTGTCAAGTCCCTATTTGCTAAAGCCTTAGCCGTCAATTCCCCTCAATCGTTATCTCAGTTAACCAAAGATTTAGACCTCGGTTACTTAACTCGTTCAGAATTCGAGTTAGCCTTAAAAGAATTATCCCAGCGGGAACTCGAGTTAACGCCCCAGTTTGCAGCAGATTTAGCATTTCTACGCGGAATAAAGGCGGGGGATAGTCCAGAAGCCTTAGATTATCTTCAAAAAAGCCTAGAATTTTGGCAACAACAAACCGATGGCGGGGCGGGTTTTACCTTAAAAGTAGGGTTAGTATTATTTCAAATTGGACTCTACCACTATCACACTGTTAACCGCAAAAAACACCGCCAAGCAAATTGGCAAACCGCCAAGATCTCCTTACAGCAATGTCTAGAACTATTTGAACGAGAAAACCGTCCCGATTTAGTGGCAAAATGCATTACCCAACTCGAACGAGTCTTGCAACGGATGCAATCATGGGATGAATTAGAACAAGTGGCACAAAAGGCGTTATCCTTGCATCAACGGTATAGCAGTATCAGTAGATTAGCCCAGGATTATAGCTTTTTAGCCGAAGTCGCCTTACAACAACAGCGCTGGGAAAAGAGTCGCCAAGCTGCACAACAAGCTGAGGATATTTTAGCCCAATTACCGGAACAGAAGCAATGGTTTCAGGGATTAAACTTGCTATTTTTAGCCCAAGCGGAACGCCAGTTAGGGAATACACAAGACGCGATCGCGCATTTGGTGCAAGCCAGAGATTTAGGTGATAAGGGACATCCATCAGTTTACATCCGAATTTTAGCCGAATTACGCGACCTTTACTTTGAACAAAAGCACTATTTAGAAGCATTTGCCACAAAGCAACTGCGGCGTTCTATTGAACAACAATATAGTATTTGCGCCTTTATTGGTGCCGGACCACTACAACCACACCGACAAGAAGCGTCAGCCAAAACCGATAATCAAGAGACAGTTGCGCCGGAAATTATCGCATCAGGGCGACAGCGAGATTTAGAGCGATTATTGGAACGAATTGGACGGAATGACTGTAAGCTAATCGTGATTCATGGACTATCTGGCGTGGGCAAAAGTTCCCTCGTGAATGCGGGATTAATACCAACATTGAAGCATAGAGTTATTGGTATTCACGATAATTTGCCGATTTCAATCCGAGTTTATACTAATTGGGTAGAGGACTTGAGCAAGCAGTTGGCAACGAATTTAGTAACGGATGAGTTAGAGGAGGAAAAAACGGCAAATAATCCTGTCGGGGCGGGTTTAGACGATAGCGTTTCGAGAAAATCACAAACCTCTCAACAAAACCCGCCCGATTCTTCTCCGGGTTTAGACAATAACATCTCCAGAGAACCATCAACCTCCCCCCAAAACCTGCCCTACGCCAAAATCCTGGAACAGTTACGGCAAAATGAACAGCACAACATCAGAACTGTGCTGATTTTTGACCAGTTTGAAGAATTCTTCTTTGTTTATCCCAATTTAGCGGAACGGCGACCTTTTTGGAACTTTTTAGGAGACTGTCTAAATATTTTATCAGTTAAAGTAATTCTATCGCTGCGGGAGGATTACCTGCATTATCTTTTGGAGTGCAATCGCCTCGATAGCATGAACGTCATTGGTCATGACATTTTAGGCAAGAATGTGCTGTATGGGTTAGGCAATTTTTCACCTGCCGATGCTCGATCAATTATAGAAGATTTAACCACGCGATCGCGCTTTTACCTGGAACCCGCCTTAATTGATCAACTGGTCAAGGATTTAGCGGGTCAAACGGAGGAAATATTACCCATTGAGTTACAGATTGTGGGGGCGCAACTGCAAGCCGAAAATATTAAAACCTTGGCTGACTATCGAGAGGTAGGAACGAAGGAGGAATTAGTCAAGCACTATGTCGAAGCTGTGATTGAAGATTGTGGTATTGAGAATCCGCAAGCAGCAGAATTAGTGTTGTATTTGCTGACGGATGACAAGGGAACTCGTCCACTAAAGACTCGCGCTGAATTAGAACGGGATTTAAAGGAATTCGTTGATGATTTAACGACAGATGCGAGTAAATTAGATTTGATACTCAGGATTTTTGTGGAATCGGGATTAGTGTTTCTATTGCCAGAGATTCCGGCGGATCGCGGTCAATAGTGTCAGCTTCAGCCCTGATGGGCAGATGATTGCCTCAGCCGACGATAAGGGTATAGTTAAACTTTGGCACTTAGATGGGACAGTTGTGCAAACCTTTTGAAATCGCTGCTACACAAACTTGCGTCCGCCTACGCGGACTTTACCTGCGAGAATGAATGTTGGGTTAAGCTGTCATGCATTTAAATTGGGTATTAGTAGCGAGCAAGATGCAAAGCCTGCGGCATGGCTTCGCTTAACGCACTACAAGGATGAGAGCCATTATTGACATTAAGGTTTAAATGCCGAACAGCTTAGCACGTTTGGCAATTACTTTGACCACAGTTTAATTGCATGACAGCTTATGAGAAGTCTCACCAACCGCCTTGGGTTTCAACCCAAGGTTGAAAGCTAAAGTCGTCTAAAGACGACTGGATAAGAATTTTAGTCCATTTTAATGGACTTGGGCTGGTTTTCAGGTTTACTTTATACCCTTAAATCGTTCTTTAGCCGACTGAAACGCTTCTTGCATCACCGATTGAATCTTCTGGGGATCAGGTTTTTTCCCGCCCATTAAATCCCCAAAATAAACACAAGCCCCCTCACCCAACGCCCAGGTATACGCCGCCGCCCAAGACGCCGCGATCGCACTCCCTAAACCGGGCAAAAATTTGATTAATTCTCGTCCCACCGCCTGCGCTATAAATCCCCCCGCGATCGCACTCACGACTCCCCCAGCTTGAGAAGGCGTCAGCGTCTGTCCATATAATTTCCCCAACAACCCAACCAGGGAGACTTGCAGCGCCGTTAAAACAGGCATTGTGGCAAAAGGTAACGGTACAGCCGCCAACGTTGCTGCCATAATCGAAAAGGCTAAAATATAACGTCGCCCCACATCCCGATAGAGATTTCCTAATTGCTGACTGGCGTCTTTTTCATCCAATAATTGAGAAATCGCACGAGATTCGGCTTCCGGTAATAAGTCGGCTAAAGCGTCGCTGACTGCCTCTAAGCCATAAAATACGGGATTATACTCATCTTCTTCTAGGGTAAAATCAATCAGAACCGCCCGATCATAAAGTCCCTTAAAAGCCTGCTGAATTCCCTCAAATGCGCGGTTAACCTCTTCATACTCTGGCGGATAAGCCGGATGATCAACGACATCAGCCGGATAAAGTTCATGTAAACACGTTACAGCCAGTAAACAGGGAATCTCTGGATATTTCTCTTGTAACTGTTCAGCTACCTGTCGCAGCGTATCCGTGGCAAAGTCATTAATTTTCACCGTCAAAATCAGGATTCTGGCACGATGAGTATCTTGTTGCAATTCGCCCGCTAATTCCTGAATAATGATTGGTGTTTCTTGG
>CAZNNK010000161.1:0-9816 GCA_964574085.1 uncultured Coleofasciculus sp. | reverse complement strand
GGGTCTATCGGATCGGTTGATGAACCTTTGGGGAAAATCAGTCTTTGAGTATGATCTCCCCGAATTACCAGATTTTGATAACTTATTTGCTCCTTCCGGAGGGATTCAGGAAGCGCAGGAGTTAGCGGCGGTGGCGTTTGGTGCGGATAAAACCTGGTTTCTGGTGAATGGCTCCACCTGTGGCGTAATCGCGGCAATTGTAGCCACTTGCGGTATGGGAGATAAGCTCATTTTGCCTCGCAATAGTCATCAATCCGCGATCGCCGGTTTGGTTCTTTCCGGTGCAAGTCCGATTTTTATTACTCCAGACTATGACCAATCTGGTGATTTGGCGCACAGTATTACTCCAGAGGCGGTTAGCCAAGCCCTGAAGGAACATCCCGATGCTAAGGCGGTGATGCTACTGTATCCGACCTATCATGGCGTGTGTGGAGATATTCAGGCGATCGCCCAACGGGTACATGACTACAATATTCCGTTACTGGTTGATGAAGCCCACGGAGCACACCTGACCTTTCACCCGGATTTGCCTGCCAGCGCCATGTCAGCCGGGGCTGATTTAAGCATACAATCCACCCATAAAGTTTTGGCAGCGATGACCCAAGCCTCAATGCTGCACATTCAAGGTCATCGCCTTGATCCGGAACGATTGAGTCAAGCCCTACAGCTTGTCCAATCGACCAGTCCCAGCGCCCTCCTCTTAGCCTCTCTAGACGCCGCACGACAACAAATGATGTTATATGGGGAAATGCTGATTAGCCGCACTCTAGAGCTGGCTGAGGCGGCGAGAGAACAGATTCAGCACATTCGGGGAGTATCAGTGTTAAATGCGACAAACACTCCAGGCTGTTTGACTCTAGATCCCACTCGGCTGACGGTGAATGTGACAGGATTAGGGTTAACTGGGTTTGAAGCCGATGACATTTGCTGTGATCAGTTGGGTATCATTGCTGAATTGCCAACATTCCAACATCTAACGTTTATCCTAAGTTTAGGAAACACAGCGGAGGATATTCAGCAGCTAGTCCCAGCCTTTGCTCATTTAAAAGGGCGCTATTCTCGTCCTGAGACTTTCCCTAGGCAGAATTTATGCCAACCGGAGATGACGCCAGGGTTAATCCAGGAACCGTCAATGTCCCCTCGCGACGCCTTTTTTGCCTCGAAAGCACGATTACCTTTAGACCAAAGCGTCGGTCATATTAGTGCTGAATGGGTTTGTCCCTATCCGCCAGGGATTCCCGTTTTAATGCCGGGAGAAGCGATCGCATTAACTACAGTGGAATACCTGCGACAAGTTCAGCAGTTTGGCGGCTATATTACTGGGTGTAGCGATCCTGGCTTAGATCGTGTAAACGTTGTCAAAAGTAAGGACTAATGACCAAGGACGAACAGAATGTCTTCTCCCCTGTGGCACTATACCACTCCCGGTATTCCCGATGATTTATTTGAGCGCTTGCCCGGTATTCCCCTAAGTAAGCGAGAAGTACGGTTACTGATTATTTCCGCATTGCGCCTAGAACCCCATTCTTTGCTCTGGGATATCGGTGCCGGGACAGGTACGATTGCCGTAGAAACCGGATTACTCTCGCCCCACGGTAAAATTGTGGCGGTAGAACGGGATGATGAGGTAGCGAACCTGATTCAACGCAACTGCGATCGCTTCGGTGTAGAGAATGTTGAAGTTATCGAAGGATCGGCACCAGAATGTCTCCCGAATCTACCGGGTAAACCCCATCGAGCCTGTATTGAGGGAGGACGCCCGATTAAAAAAATTCTTAAGGAAGTCTGGCATTACTTAGAACCCCAAGGTCGCATTGTTGCCACAGCGACTAATTTAGAGAGTCTTTATACCCTATCCGAAGGATTGGCTGAATTACAAGCCCGTAACATTGAGGTGGTGCAATCCTCAATCAATCGCTTGGAAACCCGAGGCACTCATCAAATCTTTGCGGCGGTTAATCCCATGTTTATTCTCAGTGGGGAGAAGATTGACTAACGGCGAATGCTGCCAGATTGTTAACCTTTATGTAATAGTTTCATCCAGACAGTTAATTCGGACTGTCTTGTGTCAACCAAAGTTCTATGCCCTGGTCTCGGATTTTTAGTGGAATTGTAGCGATTACCCTAGCGATGGGGATGATTGTGGCTGGAGGATGGTATTTTACCCTCGGTCTCTGTGTCATCGTCTATTTGGGTCAATTGGAATATTTTCAACTGGTTCAGGCAAAAGGAATTGCGCCTGCGGCTAAAACGACGTTAGTTGTGAGTCAACTTTTATTGGTGACAGCCGCCCTTAACTCTAGTCTTACAGATGCCGCCTTTCCCATCGCCGGAACCCTGATTTGTTTTTACCTGCTCTTTCAACCCAAAATGGCAACGATTGCGGATATCGCGGCTTCGATTTTGGGATTACTCTATGGCGGTTATCTGCCTAGCTACTGGATACGATTGCGTGTTGGCTTAGATGGAGGGGTTTCATTACCCTCGAATGCTACCGCTAGCCTCAATAGTTTCTCATTTCACGGCTCTTGGCTTCAGCCTTGGACTAACTTAACGGTTCTGTCTCAAGGCTTAACCGTGACTCTACTGGCGTTTGCCTGTATTTGGGCAGCCGATATTGGGGCGTATAGTTTTGGCAAGTTTTTTGGTCGCACTCCCTTGTCCAATATTAGTCCTAAAAAGACAGTAGAAGGAGCAATTTTTGGAATTTGCGGGAGTGGGGCGGTGGCGATGCTTGGAGCCTGGTATCTGCAATGGTCAACCTGGCAACTGAGTGGATTTGTTTTTGGTACCTTAATTGGAGTGGCTAGCCTGTTGGGAGACTTAACTGAGTCGATGATGAAACGAGATGCTGGTGTCAAAGATTCAGGACAATTAATTCCGGGTCACGGGGGTATTTTAGACCGCACAGATAGCTACGTTTTTACCGCTCCCTTAGTGTACTATTTCATTACTCTTTTGCTGCCTCTTTTACCCCCTTTTGGTTAGGGGTTGGTGAATAAGTGTTGTGGTGAGGGTAGGGAACAGGGAACAGCTTCCCCCAGGAATTTGACCCTTGGGCGGGTTTTGTTGATACGTGATCAGCTAACGAGCTGACCTAAGTAACTCGTACCCGCCCCCATACCATAAAATGAATTAATTCGGCAATCAGTTATCCTCGGAAACTTGATCAAGTTGGCTGAGAGTATAATGGGCAATTGCTAAACTTAAGCGCACCTGCTCAATGGGCGATAATTGAGACCATTCGACTGAGCCAACAGTGCCAAAGTCTTGATCGCCCCGCATGGCGTAAGCCCACGGACGGGCAAAAACAAATAAATCATCTTCACTCCAGTTCAGCAATAATGGTTTAACACATAAAACCAGCTGATCGGCAAGTGAGATATCCATGGATAACGCCTGTTGAGCTTGGGTGGCGATCGCGTCCAACCAAGACGCCGGAACACCAGAAAATCGCTCAGCTAGCGATCGCTTTAGAGCCGAACCCGAGGAATCTTCAAACTCTATGGATCTCCAGCACTGGTGCAAGCGATCGAATAGCGTTTGTGATCCTGAGATAATTTCTGCCTCTGTTTGACAAGCATCCAGAGAAAATCCCGCTTCCAGATCTGCCAAATAGTCTTGGGCTTCAGGGTCAGCGGGATTCCAGGGATAACAATCGTCGTCGGGTTGCCAGAGTGCCTCTAGGAGTTCTCCTTGGGCTTGACTCAAAGCATCCTGATAATTTTGGTATGGTTTATGTTGACTGGTCATAATACCCCTTATGTGAGCTTCGGTGTAGATGAAAATTGATAGGAATAGCTACATCAGCACTCTAGAAGGTTCCGTAATCGTTTCAAAAATAAAGGTTGATGCCAAGAATTGGCAAAACTCTAGAACCGTTGAATTGACCTGTGTGCCTCTCGACTCGAGTGCCTCGGATTCTAAGATTTGTTAAGTTTTCGGATTAAATGTTTTCAATAATAAACTCCAGGGTTTGACTGTGAGTACTGCCAAATTTTAGCTGGCTACCCGACTCCAATGGCACTTCCTGATGGTGGATTTTCTTCCACCCATCTGCTCGTAAAATATGAGTGCCGTTGCGAGAAAAATCACGCAGGAAGTAAGTCGGGATTTGTCCGGGATGAGTGAAGGTATCGCGACAGATAATTTCTGCATGTTTATAGCTCACCCACATTTCTTCATCCAAAACCAAATCATTCTCCTGCCCGCGCCCCACCCGCATCAGCGCACCGCGAATTCGCCAAACTTTACCCATCGAGTTTAAGGAGCGTAAGCAAGCGGTGGGCGTTTGTTCGCCATTCCAGTTGCTGGGCATAGGTGGAAGCTCAGTAATCCCTTCGTCTAAGGGAGCAATTAACTGTCCTTGAAACTCCGGATGCATATATAGCACAGGCAACGTCCAAGCGGGTTGGTTGAACTTGTACAGCGTGAGTAATTGTTGTCTGGCAACGGCAACAGCTTGATCAATGGGCATCCGAGTCGCTAGGGCTTGGGCAAGACTTTGGATAAAACTCAAGGCTTCGTGATCCGCGATTGAGTCGCGCATACCCAAAACGGCAGGGACACCGTGTTGAATTAACACCTCCGCTAAACTACTTCGGGGGATGGTTTGCCCTTCCACCTGATCCGGTTGAGCGCCCCAGCAGGTATTGAATACCGCTAACGTGACCTGATTCCGAACCAAGACTTGAGCCAATTCCGTGCCGTTAATTGGCGCATCCGGACTGAGAAATAATAAACCCCCATCGGGAGCGGGTTCACCATGACCCGCATAAAAAAGGATATTGTAACCTCCTGTGTCTAAGGCGGCAATTAAGTCAGCAGGTGTTGGCTGTAACAACTTTTCCACGAAGCAAGGAACGGCTGTGGGGTTGAACTTTTGACAAGAGTAGAAAACATTTTCCAGAACGGCTGCCTCTTGTTCAAGCTGTAAGCAAGCCGCTGACTGATCACCTCCAGAACGGTGGACATCTTGTCCAAATACGAGCAGGATATTCAGGGCTTGATCATGGCGGATCAGCGGTTTGAGAGAGTCAACATTACTCGTCGTGCGGCTAAACAGTAGTTGAGTAGACAGAGAAATAGCAGGTTTGCCTGCCATTTCTTGCATAATTTCCCAGGGAAGGGGAATCAAGTCAGGATGTCGAATTTCCAAGCGCACGCGCAGGGATTTATTTTGCCCTCGCGCAATCCCTCGACTTTCCGCCAATGTGGTTTGAATGGAACCCGCAAACAGCCAATTCCACAAGTCTATGCCCAACTGCTGCATCAGCCGTCCCCCGTAGCTAGTCGTCTGCGGTGTAGCGTTTTCGCTTTGGGGCGATAGGGTTGGTGTTGGTGTAGGCGTAGGCGTCAAGGGATGAGGCAGGGGTAATAAGGGGGGCAAATTACCCGTAGAAAACATTTGTTGCCAAGCCAACCAAGTCTGAGTCAAAGTGGGAGACCACATCGAGTCATGATGAACATAACCCCCCGGATAAGGAGCTTCAATGACCCACACAGCAAAGTTATCTGCCCCAGCCGTAGACAGACGTGCGATCGCTAAACTGAGGCAAGGAGTTTCGATATCAGACATTCAACGCCCAGATGTAGAGCAACATTATCAGTTTGTGATAAGTGACAGACCAAATCGCAATCAAACTAAGACAGCGCCGGAAACTCGGAACAGTTTGGGGATTAGCCAATTTAAGAGCCTTATACAATATGGTACTATCCTGGTCTAATAGTGGCTACGCTCGCGAATGTAGAGACGTAACATGCTAGGTTTCTACTTGGTTAAGGAGAACTGGGAGAAGGCGTTGACGCTTCAGATGGAGGCGTTGTTGCACATACACCTTTTTGTGCCACTGTGGCGTTGACATTTAAATCAACGTTTGAGCGAATATTGACAACTTTTATCCACCCCCTCTCTCCGGGCTGCACCTGCGGGTAAATGTTGCTACGCCGTTTGCTGTCTGATCGGGTCGGTGATTCTGGGGTCGAGTCGCCAGCCTCTGTCGTAGCTGTCTGTCTCGATTGCGTCTGGGCATTTTCCGTCCCCGTCGAACACACTCTCAATTTCAGCCAATCCTCTTCCCCAGAATCGGATGATTGACGCAGCACTTGCAAGACACTCCCTCTGGGAACTAACCGAATGGGTGAGAGATTTTCCTCCGGTGGCTTGAGTCGCAGTAGTAGCGGCACCTCTTGTCCTTCAGAATTAGTAATGGTTGAGCGAGTCACTCGCATCAGCGCCAAGTTCTCCAAAGACGAAACCGTTTCTGGCGTTGGCGTTGGACTAGCGGTTGGCGATGGCGTCACCGATACGGACACGGGGGCATCAGAATTAGCACTCTGTTTAACAAATGCTGGAAGCCAACGCCGGGGCAATAATACGTAAGCCAGTCCTGCACCCACAACCAAAAGAAAAACAATGGCTAACATCAATCCCCAAGGACGCCGTTTGGGTCGGCTCAGTTGTTGAGTTTTCATGGTGGACGGCACAATCGCGGTTGCCGTTGGCGTTTCCGATGTTGTCGGCACAGGAAATGTTTCCGGTTGAGGTGGCGCAAGTTCTGTCGGTGCTGTTTCTGCTGATGCCGTTACCTGACAGTAGACCAGCGCCAGGGTAACATTATCGTGACCATTTTGCCGATTGGCAATTTCGATGAGATGTTCAGCGGCAGTTTGTACATCACGCTGTTTGTCTAAAATAGGCAGAATTTCGGTTTGCCAGTATTGTTCCACTCGGTCGTGATCACTGAGACCATCGGAACAGAGAAGAAATACACTATCTTCGTCGAGGATAAATCGCTGGGTGGTGGGGTGTAATGTGGTAGACGATGCCATCCCCAACGCCTGGATTAATGAGCCAGAGGTCGGCTGTTGCACAGCAAAACGGTACAAGGTGTAACCCAATCGCACTTCACGGGAGGCTAGATCATCATCTTGGGTAATTTGATGACACCCGTGGCGCGTCACCCAGTAAACCCGACTGTCTCCAACATGGGTGATATAGATTTCATGGGCGCTGGTTTGAGCCATGACTAGGGTTGTACCCATCCGCTGGCGTTCAGCCCGATGTTCGCTATCATTCTGCTGGCTGATGGCGTCATTCGCGGCACAGGCAGCTTGTTCGAGTTGGAGGGTCATCGTCGTGGGGTTCCAGTGGTCGCGATCAAAATTGAGGCGTTCCATTTGCTCTCGCAAAACCTTGATTGCTAACCCTGAAGCAACTTCACCCCCTTCATGTCCGCCAATCCCGTCACAGACGATGGCTAAGGCATTGTCCTCGGTTGAGTGAGTCCAGAGTTGCCCAATGGGGGGGTAACAAGCATCTTCATTGTGGCGACGCACTGGACCCGAATCCGTACTGGTAAAAATCTGATAATGACGCGATTGCCCTTGCCCACAGTCTTTGATTCCCTGATCAAGCAGTCCCACCAGTTGTTCGGCGTTGCGAATTTTTCCTTGGGTCAAGTGATCACAGAGTTGCCCGCAAAAGGTTTTGATTACCGAGGATGTGTCTGGTATAAGTTGTGACCAGCACTGACCCAGTTGTTTAAGCGTCGCGGGTTCAGCTATTTGGAGTTGCAGTAGATGCAGAATCGAGCCTTCTGGACGCAGCCAATCGAGATTGACTAAACTGGTTGCCACTCCTTCACGGCTTAAGGGTTGCCACAAGTTGGCGATTTGCCACAACCAGTTGAGTTGACGTATTGCCGATGCTTCTTTCCAGACATTTCTCAGGGGAGGAAAGAGTTGTGCTTGAAGTTTAGCCACATCAGTTTCCTGAATCGGCGCATCTTCCAATAGCCAGAGTTCTGAACCGTGGCGTCCTTCACCGCCTGTCAGTCGCCCGAAAACTTGGGGAATATGTAAGCGATAGGGAGACAGTCTCAAATAGGGCAACAACTCCTCCGGAATGTCTTGAGGGGTATCCGGTGGCGTTGCTGGTTTCGTATCCAGGACAATCCGTTCCTGAACCAACACATAGCGGTTGGCAATTATCGATTCGGGCTGATATGCCTCTATCCCCGCTCCCAATACCCACAAATACCGTCTTTGCAAGGGCGTGCGACAGTTCTGACAGAACCTATTGACAGGGGGATTGGCAGCCTGACAGCGGTAGTTAGGGCAGTGAAGGGTTGCTGCAGGATTGTCCATGGAAACACTCTTGGCTATATCTAGCTAGTGATAATTTGCTGATTATGGGAGACGTCGTACTGCTGCGATCGCAATGCATATCCATTATGGGATCACTGAAAGCCAGCCTACTGATTACAAATTCTAGCGTCTGATTTGACCAGCCGTTCATTCATGAATAGACTCTGACTCTTGATTGAGTTGGCGATTCGTCCACTCAAGGCTACTGAGCCGGAACAGACGGGGCCAGAGCCATAAAAAGTAAAACCACCACACCAAAATCGGTGTCGTCACGAGCAGAGTTATCCAAGGCGTTTTGGCTAAAACCCAACTCCCCGCGATTATGACAGCTCCCGTCAGCAGAATCGACCACGGCTGACACCACCACGGTTTGTAATTCCAAGGATTCAAAGGATCTTTGACAGACAACAGTTGCCTCTGGGGAAAACAGTAACTTTATTTATAATACTTTTTTTCGGCACAGTACCAACAGACATGCCCAAGCCAGATTATACCACCTCCGATGATCACTCCTTTGAGGAGCTGAACTCCCCTGCAACTGTTGAAATTAAACAGCTTATGGAGCAAATTGAGAACTCCCATGACCTGTTATACAAAATGATCAACTTAGAAATGTGGGCATTAGCCGAAACGATGGATGAGTTTATTCCAGGGTTTTGGAGTCGTTTTTTGGAAAATCGTCGTTTAACCCTCAAACAATTTCTCCAGAACAATTCTCACTCTAGAAAGAGGTAAATCACCCCATAGAGTTTCTAGGATAACAGTAGACAGGCAAAGTACGAGGAGCTTTTTATGAATAAGCCACAACGCCCAGATACCCATGACACACTCAATCCCGGCGATAAAGTCTCGCCAGAGGAGCAAACCTTGGAACAAAAATCTGAGAAAGTCGCGGTTGATGCTCCTGATGTTACTGGTGATCACATTGAAGTTCCCACCTACTTTACCGTGAAAGACGAAAACGGCGAAGAAAAAGCCCTACACCATGTTGAGGATGCTGAAGAAATTTCAGATGTGATTCGCCAAGCACGCACCGATGAACAAGGCAATCGCACTTGGCGTTAGAGTTGGACTTAGGAGTCCTGGGACACAACCTGCGGCAATCCCATGCTATAGTTCATTACTCGACACTCCAGGTTGTAACTAATTTCACCCTTTTGCAGGAGCGATCGCATGTAATGCTCTAAATCTGAGCCGATGCGGCGAAGATTGTATTCGGTCAAATCTTCTCCGCTATAGGCTTCTACAAAATCATCAAACTTACGATAGATTTTTTGCAGGGCATCTTCACTCCAATTGAATTCATTATCCGGGTCAACGTCTAGGGTTAAAACGTTGTTACTCTCCACTAATTCACTGTTTTGCACCTCGGCAGCGTAGATGCGAATGTGACGAGTCGTCGATTTAAGCAGCATGGAAACTCTCCTAGTCTAGGCAACATGTTCCTTTAATTGTAAAACTGCGTAAATACACTGCCCCCATTATTTCTTCAAACTCGTGCAAGAAGGCAGAAGGTAAGAAAGCTTGTACAGTAAGATGTTGCGCCTTCTTGAACTGGAGAATTATTTCTGCCAAGCTGCACTAGAAGATTGGCTTAATTATCCTACACCCCCTCACCTAACAGGTGTAGGTTTTTTATTTTAGGGTGGAGACAAGACAAGGAGGACA
>CAZNNK010000160.1:0-9847 GCA_964574085.1 uncultured Coleofasciculus sp. | reverse complement strand
CCCTTGAGGTGTACCCTGTTCGGTGCCGCTATCCCTACTAAAATTCGGCGGAATTACTCCAGTAAAGTCAGGGATTGTTTGTTGTGCCCTGCTTGCAAGTTGGTTGCTTTTCTAGGTTCTGTTTCACCGTGAGAACGCCCTATTAGCGCCAGTGTCATCTCACAACAGATGTCTGATTGCGCCCTGTTCCCAGCTTCACCCTCCAGAAACCGAGTCAGGTCAGTGTGGGCAGATAAGGAGTCACACCTGAGTCTGGTGGGCAGGGCTTACACCTGCATCCAACCGAAAGTTCAACCTTCTTTTGAAGTTGGCTGGTGTGGTTATTTACGGGCTGGATACCGCGATTCACCACACAACGAATCGCACAATAGGGCTTGCTGCACAAAGCAAAAAACCTTATAAATCAAGGCTTTGAGCCGTATTGAACTCGTAAATCATAACCAACAGGTGTCAACATATTTTTTTCAAACGGATCTATTGATATTCCTGTATCTGGATCTCTCTTGTTAGATTCTACTTGTTGTTCAATGTCAACATCGCTAAACACAGTACCTTTACCTCAATTATTAATTTTGATATGAGATTACAGTTATACGCTAGCTCTAGCAACAGAAGTTGGATTTAATAAAAATGATGCTGCTCGTTTTGCTGTTTCCTCAGATAGCTGAATTTTCTTAAGGGTAACTAAACCCTCATTGATAAATGAATCTCTGACCAGAATGCTTCCTCCACTGTTAAAGGGAGTTTCATAAAAGACTTCATGGATTCCAGCAGAAATGATCAGTTTTAGACAAGAAAGACAAGGTTCTAGGGTGACGTAAATACTGGCATCAGTCGTCGCAATGCCATGTTTAGCGGCTTGTGCCAGCGCATTGGCTTCAGCGTGAACAGCGCGAGATGGCATCTCTTTACTGGCATCACAGCTACTTAAACCTGGATAACAATATCCTTGTTCTGTACAATGAGCTGATCCGGCGGGTGAGCCATTGTAGCCTGTGGCTAAAACTTGTTTGTTTTTAACAATTACCGCACCCACAGGAAAAGCCAAGCACGTTGAGCGAGTAGCGGCAAGTTTTGCCAGCATGAGGAAGTATTCATCCCATGTTGGTCGATCTTGATTCAATGGTGTCATTTACTATCCTGACTATAGGGCTTATTTGTTTTCAGTGATTCAGCAGCTTTTTGTACCTCCATTCCCAAATAAGCAGCATGGTCTGGTTGAATGGCTGGGGACGCTGCACAAATTTCTCTGATCAGCTTTAGGGGATTTTTGCCTGAGTAGCAAGCCACGACTTCGCCACTACCAGGAGTTGTTTGTTTAACAACGATTTTGTCGGCTTCAATTTCAATTAAAAAGTTACCTACAGGGTCATAAAAGTCTCGATTTCGACAAATAGCAGGATATTGTTTTCGGATTAACTGATCCGCATTTTCCCAGGTGTCATCATAAATATGAGCGCTCTGACTGATAGTAATCAATGGTCCCATTCGCAAATCATAACTAGAGCGCTGGGCGATTTCGTCTCGGATATACTGTTGTAGGGCGCGTAGTCCCATGGCATTCGAGGGCCACGCCATATACATATCATTACTGCGGAGAGTCGCGGTCAGTGATAACTCATTATCGACAACCCTCGCCCAAAGGTGATTCAGACAAGGACTACCCCCTTGTTCGTGGTCTTTAACATCCCACAGAGACATCACGGCACTCGCCGCATCAATTTCTCCAATTAATTTGGTAATAATCTGCTCAATTTGGTCTTTGCCAAACCACGAACGGAGACGTTGACCGTAAGTATATTTCACACCTTCTCGATAAGGCGCATCATCTAAAATTTGGTGAATGTACTCCTGAATAAAAGCGCGATCGCAGGGCAAATAGTTGGGTTCAGGGAAATAGAACCCTGGGGGTTCATCCGTCACCACTGCCATTAAATCAATTAATTCTTGCCATTGCCCATCATAGCCCGTGGGTCGAAGGGTTCCCGTTGTTTTAATCCGATGAATAATTTTGACCCAGGTTTCAGCAATCGTCTTGCCTTCAATCCGATGTCCGTAACGTGATCCAGGTAAGACGGTTGGCACGGCTTCTGTTTGGGGAAATTCTAGCGGCGCACCCCAGGGTTCAACCCTATCCCTCACCGCATAAGACTTAACCTGACTCACCGCTTCAGCTATTGATTTTACCTCTTGCCACTCCACCGATTGCCGGAGAGTCTCCAAAGCATTAGCCTCAATTTCAATATCGATATAGCCAGGAATCGCAGACCGAATCACCCAACAGCGACGCCCTGTATCGCTGCACCCTTCAGTAAACCCATTGCGGAAGAAATCTAATAAGCACGTCCCCCCCCCAGCATTTTGATCTTCTTTCGTGGCGTTGAGAACAACCAAAAAGCGGACATGAGGATTCGCTAATAGATTTCGGATCAGCAGGCTGATACCCCGAGTTGGACTGTAGAGTTGACCGATAACAGCAAACTCGTGAGGTTGTAACTGTTTGGCGATCGCACCTTTAACCGTCCAACCTGTAACCACCGCCGTCTGACCCGTACCGTAAATGAGCTGGTTGGGCTTGTGTAGGGGTTTGTACTGGAATTGAGGGATCTGAGCGCTAGCTGTCATAGGAGGCTGCGAGTTGAGAAATCTCTAGCCTACAATAGCAAAGAACCGGAGTTAAACGGCGGGTAAACGCACCTGAAAGCAGCTACCCACTCCCACCTGACTCGTCACCGTAATTTTCCCGCCATGACGCTGGGCGATCGCAGCCGCAATAGCTAAACCCAACCCTGTCCCCCCCTCGCGGCGAGAACGGGCTTTGTCCGCCCGCCAGAAGCGATCAAACACAAAGGGTAACTGTTCTCGCTCAATGCCAATTCCGGTATCTTTAACACTAACAATAGCAAAGCGATTAGTTTTCGCCAAAATCAAGTCTACTTTCCCTTTCGTCGGCGTGTATTGAATTGCATTTTCCAGCAAGTTACAAAATAAACGACTCAGTTGTGATTCATCCCCAAGCACAGAAACTGTTGCTAACCATTGAGACTGGAGTGTCACCTCTTTATCTTGGGCAAACGGTTCTAATAACTCCAGCAAATTCTGTAAAATCTGATTCAGAGAAATTATACTTTTATCACGGCTAGGCGTTGACACCTTACTATCATTTCGCGCCAAAAAAAGCAAGTCTTCTGATAAGTGACTCATCTGATCCGTCGCACTCGCGATCGCGGCTAACTTTTTCGCATCTTTAGGATGAATTCGTTCCGGATGATTTCGCATCACATCAACCGAGGCTTTAATCGCCATTAAAGGACTGCGTAACTCATGAGAGGCATCGGCGGTAAACTGTTTAAGTTGCTGAAAACTTTGCTCAATTGGCTCCACAGCTTTCTGTGTCAACCACAATCCACCCAAACCCACTAAACCTAACCCCATCACACCGCCCATTCCCAATCCCCACAGCAGTTGGCGTTGGACGATTTGGATATCCTCCATCGATTGCGAGGCGCGAATATACCCTTCTAGAGAAGGCTGATTGGGGGTTGAGCCATCTTTAAACACCGAAATGGTGTAGGTGCGAACCTGTCTGGGCTTTTGCTTCTCCTCTTGAGTTTGAGAACCGACTCGGAGTCGAGATTCTAACTCTAAAGCAGCTCGACTTGCCAAAAGCTGACCCTTGGCATCAAACCATTCTAAGCTTTGCTGATCCCGATTAAAAATATCGCGCCAGGGAACCGCATCCACTTGATTGAGATATTGACGCCCGTTCATTTTCACAGGCGTAAACGAGGCGGCGGCGGCTTGAGCCAGAGTTAATAGTTTTTTATCCAGTTGGTAATAAAGATTGCGGCTAACAAAGACATAAACTCCCGTGCCAAAAAGACTTAAAATTGCTGCCATTACCGTTAGGTAAGACAACAATAGACGCCAGCGTAAACCTTGAAACATTCTAAGAACTGTATAGACATAGCATCCTACGTCTGAGTTTTGACTGTGTAGGGGCGGGTTTATATGCTTTCGTTTCACTAGGTATGATAACATTTATTCAAAACCCGCCCTGACCGATTGTAGAGGCGGGTTTTACCGATAACGTTGAGGAGAAAACCTCTAACTGAACTCAACCCGCCCTGTATGATGTTTGAATTATAAATCTTTCCCAATTCCCAATCACTGTTTCAAACGATAACCCAAACCATAAACCGTTTCAATCAAATCACTGGGAGCGCCGCCAGCTTCCAGTTTCTGTCGTAAACTGCGGATATGGGCTTTAACCGTCGCTTCTTCCGGGAGTCGCTCAAAGGGCCAAAGATGTTCTAAAATTTGAGCGCGACTAAATACACGGCGACCATGACGTAAGAAAAATTCTAACAACGAATATTCTTTAGGTGAAAGCGATAAGAGGTTATTCTCATAAAACACTTCACAGGTACTTGGATCTAATCGTAGCTTACCCCACTCCAATACCGGGGGGGCGGTGGAAACACCCCGACGTAGTAAGGCGCGAATACGAGCAGATAACTCTTCTAAGTCAAAGGGTTTAACCAAATAGTCATCAGCTCCGGCATCCAATCCCACCACCTTATCCGTAATTGTATCCTTAGCCGTTAGCATCAGAATCGGAGTGCTACAGCCTTGGGAGCGTAGTCGCCGACAAAGTGTAATCCCATCGATTTTGGGTAACATAATGTCCAGCAAAATTAAGTCATAGGAGACAGAATCAGCGAGATTGAACCCTTCCTCTCCATCATGCACCACATCGATCGCATAATGTTGATCGGTGAGATCTTCTTCTAGAGCATCGGTAATCCGCTCATCGTCTTCCACGAGTAAAAGTCTCATCGCTGACACCTGTTTCTATGACCTGTTACTCCCAAGGTAAGCTGTTCACACCCTGATCATTTAGGGTTATGGCGTAGTCTCAGCTTCTTCTTCAACTTCTCCTTCGACTTCTTCTTCAATTTCTTCCTCAGCTTCTTCTCCAGGCATTGCCTCGGTTTCTTCCTCAGCTTCTTCTCCAGGCATTGCCTCGGTTTCTATCTCTTCTTCTTCTCCAGGCATTGCCTCGGTTTCTATCTCTTCTTCCCCAGGCATAGTCTCAGTCTCCCCGGCGGGAGCTGACTCGTCTATAGTCTCTGTCGGCGTCTCAGTTTGACAAGCACCCAACAATGATGCCAAACCCAATAGCAGTGAAAAAACGACAATCTTCAGCTTCATAACATTTCCTCTTCAGATTTTCCGAATTGTCCAACCGTCTTACCGGAGTAATCGGGTTGTTTATCTAGTTCTGGGCGTTAATCGCCCTTACACCCTCAAACAGCCCTTTATTTTCGGGTTCATCTGCCAAGTTAAACTCAAAAAGTAAAAAACTCGATAAAATCGCAAAATAGTTTCTGCCTTACCCTCAAACCTATCGCCACTCCAGTAGGCATTCTGTATGAGTCCGATCTCCGATACCCTGATTACCGCCTTCGAGTCATACCAGACGGGTGACTTCCATCGATCTGAATGGCTTTGTCGCCAAATTCTGCAAGAGCAACCGGATTCCACGGAAGCGCTGCATATCCTGGGTACAATTGCTCACCAACGGGGGCGACTGGATGAAGCGATCGCCTGTTATCGACAATTGATTACTCTCATCCCCGACTATGCCGAAATTTACTACAGCCTAGCGGCGGCGCTACACGCCTCTGGAGCGTTAACTCAAGCCATTCCCCACTACCAAAGAGCGATCGCGCTTCAGCCCAATCACAGTTCAACCTATTACGACTTAGGCAATGCCTTCAAACAGCAGGGTAATCTAGCGGCGGCGATTGAACAGTATCAAAAAGCACTGGAACTCAATCCCAATGATCCAGAGGTACACTGCAACTTAGCCAATGCCCTCTTAGAACAGGGAAAGAGTGAACGTGCGATCGCCCATTACCAACAGTCCCTTGCCAACAGACCCAATAATCCTGGCGTGTACTATAACCTGGGCAATGCCTTAATTCAGTACAAGCAACTCAACGCCGCTATACAATCCTTTCGTTGGGCAGTTACCCTAGCGCCCAACTATGGGGAAGCTTATCTCAAACTCGCCGAATCCCTGCACCTCTTGGGTCAACTTAAAGAAGCGATTTTCTATTACCAGCAAGCAATTTTCTTCCAGGTTAACACGCCTGAAGCCCACTATAACTTAGGCAATGCCTTCCTCGAACAAGCTCAATTCAAGGACGCCCTCAGCCATTATCAAAAAACCTTAACCCTAGATCCGCAATTTCTCAAGGCTTATGTGGGCATTGGCTGCACATTATTACCCCAGAATCAGTTTGAGCCAGCCACAAATTATTTACGACAAGCCTTGCGTCTGAATGCCAATCATCCCGAAGCCAATCATAACCTGGGACTTGCTTTAGCCCGCCAAAACCAAGTGGATGAGGCAATTCCCTACTTCCAAAAAGCCTTTCAATTTAAACCGAACTTAATGGAAGCGCAATGGCAGAGTCAACTCGTCTTACCCATTCTCTACGACAATCAGAAACAGATTGTCCTCTGGCGTCAGCATTTTTGCCAGGGACTCAATTCGTTACAGCAACAATTCACCTCCTATACCCCTGTTCAGAGAAAACAGACAGTAAAAGCATTAACCAAACATGCCTTCAGCTTCTACCTAGGGTATCAAGGATTAAATGACCGAGGCGTACAACGGAAATATGGAACCTTAGTTCATCAAGTAATGGCTTCCCATTATCCCCAATGGACAACACCTCTATCCTTACCCCAACTTCGTCCCACCGATAAGATCCGTGTTGGTTATATTTCGGCTTATTTTCGCGGACATACCGTGGGTAAATTAACCTTAGGCTGGATCAAACATAGCGACAAAAAAAACTTTGAAATTTATACTTACCACATCGGTCATAAAACCGACGTGATGACAGAAAAATTCAAAACCTATAGTGATAAATTTTATCACCGTTATGGCGACTTAGATGCCGTCTGCCAACAAATCCGCACTGATCAACTCCATATCCTGGTATTTACCGATATCAGCATGGATGGCTTGACCAGTCTCATCGCTGGCTTAAGGCTAGCCCCAGTGCAATGCGTAACCTGGGGGCATCCAATAACATCGGGTTTACCCACCATTGATTACTTTTTATCCAGTGAATTAATGGAACCAGAAAAGGCTCAACATCACTATAGCGAACAACTGATTCGGCTACCCAATATTGGTATTTATTACGACAAGCCATCAATACCAACCCCAACCAAAACCCGATCTGACTTTCAGCTTCGAGAAGATGCCATTATTTATCTATCTTGCCAATCCTTATTTAAATATCTTCCCCAATTTGACTTTATTTTTGCTCACATTGCTAAACGAGTTTCCCTCGCCCAATTTGTCTTTATTGCCTCTCCCAGTTCCCGGATTACTGCCCAATTCCAAGCCCGTCTGCAACGAGCATTTGCTCAGGTTGGTCTCAATCATGAAAATTACTGTAGAATTTTGCCCAAACAGAACTGGGTGAGTTATATCAATCTTAATTTAGTCTCCCATATTTTTCTAGATACCTTGAGTTGGTCGGGGGGAAATACCACCTTAGAAGCAATTGCCTGCGGTTTACCTGTGGTAACCTGTCCGGGTGAATTTATGCGTGGTCGTCACGCCTCTGGTATATTAAAAATGATGGGAATTGCGGAAACAATTGCTGACAATGAAGCTGAGTATATTGAGATCGCCGTGCAGCTAGGTTTAGACAGCGACTGGCGACAAGACATGGTAAATCAGATTTATCAAAACCATCATCGACTTTATGATGACCGCACAGGTTTAACAGCTTTAGAATCGTTTTACAAAAAAGTTGTATAAGTATAGCAAAAGGCAGAGGGCAGAACGGGAGCATCCCATTTTTTATGAATTCGCGAGTTATAATGGCGAATACATCGTCATGGAGTTTGACTCGCTCGCAAGAAAATATCTAATATTTAAGTTAAGCAATTATTCGCGATACTAACTCGCGAATAACTTTTCTCTCTTTGCCAAAATGGGATGCTCCCCTCGACTCAGCCTAACTAACCTACCTTAACCGCTGTTGCAAAGAAAAGATGAATTCCATCTTGATCCTCTCTGGGGGGGAGCTGGAACGTAAATCGACCAAAACAAGCTTCCGGATCACTAGGTTGTACTACTGTCTTAGTTTGCCAACCATACCGGGCAAAAAACTCCTCTGGCACATCACAACCAAATTGCCACATACTTGCCCAATCATCTGATCCATTACACACGGCATTATTAATTAGATCACACCCTAGCCAACTTTCTTTCGCCGATAACTCATCAATCTTTGCCATCAACGATGTTGCCTGGTCTTCCGTCAAATAATAAATAAAACCCTCTAAAATCCAGATTGTTGGTTCCTCTGGTTTAAATCCAGCAGCCAATAACAAATCAACCCATTCTGATGTGCCTAAATCCGCGACAATCGAACGGCGATCGCACCTCGGCTGTTCATTCGCCAAAATCTGATTCTTATAAACAATCACATCTTCTTGATCTACCTCATAAAAACGCAGATCATCTGGTAAGTTCAACCGATAAGCCCTTGTATCTAGACCAGCCCCCAATAACACAACCTGACGACTATTGCCCAGATTTTTTATTAAAAAATTATCCAAAAACCGAGTTCTTACTTGAGTATAAGGTCGCCCTTGTTTCTCATAACTATCAATTAATATCCTCCTCTTTTCAACCACATCATAGCCAGCTAAGTTTTGGGCAAAGGGATCAACAAATAAAGCATCATCACGCTTTGATTCACAAGCCCGATCGGCTGCCATTGCCCTGGCTGTGTAACTAACCGTTACTTCTTGAGAATTTGCCATTTTTAAGCTAATCTATAAGTTTTAGTGCTTTGCCTTCTCTGCTACAAGTGCTTGAAATTCATAGTTTCAGCATAGGGCATCAGGGGTGCGATCGCTCCCTCCTTTCTGACTTCCGCTAGAATACTGAGGGGTAACAGTAGCGAATGTCGATGAACGTGCAACTGGTCAATTCGTTGGTGCAAATTATTGAATCCCTCACCCCAGAGGAACGGAGTTTGCTCCTTGAACAACTCAGTCATCAGCGAATTCAGGTGACAGCCGGGGTATGTGGTGGACACCCATGCATTCGCAACACGCGCATTCCGGTATGGACATTGGTGGCTTTTCGTCAGCAAGGGGCGGATGATCAGGAACTTCTGCGAAATTATCCGACATTGACGCAAGACGACTTAACGGCGGCTTGGGCATATTATAAACAGCATTCAGAGGAATGCGATCGCGCACCCTAGCTGGAGTGAGAGGTGTTCGGATAGTTTGAGACAAGGAAGGTATCTCAAGCCAACTCCCATCGCGAACAAGCAGAGATATTCGCCCAGTATGGATTATGGCATGATGCCTTAGCCGCAGGTCGGGAATCGGACTATTTTTGGCAACTTTTGGCAGAAATTGGCAGATATCAGCATGGGGATGTGGCGGATGTTCCCGATTAAAGGGATTGTTCCAGTAGGGGTGTTGGTGTCGCTGCTGGTGGGGGTGGGTGGATTAGAACCCCTGGAGTTGAGGCTGTTTGATGAGATGGTGCAGCAGTCGCCCCCAGCGCCGCCGAGTCAACGGATAGTGATTGTGGGGATAACGGAGGCGGATATCCAGGAGTTAGACCATTATCCGATAAGCGATCGCGTTTTGGCACAGGTACTGAGTCAGATTCTGGCTCTTAATCCGGCGGTGGTGGGGTTGGGTTTGTTTCGGGATGTTCCGGTTAGGTATGAGGGAGATGGGGAAGCTGGGGAAGCTGGGGAAGCAGGTGGAGCTGGGGAAGCTG
>CAZNNK010000159.1:0-9883 GCA_964574085.1 uncultured Coleofasciculus sp. | reverse complement strand
GATGAGGGAGATGAGGGAGATGAGGGAGATGAGGGAGATGAGGGAGATGGGGAAGATGGGGGAGCAATTTCCTGATCAACAAAGGATAAATGACGAAGAACAAATGACAAATGACAAATTAGGTTTGAATGACACGATGACCGATATCTTTACGATAGTACATGCCCTCAAACTCAATACAGTCTATCGCCCGATAGGTGGCTGCGATCGCACTCTCCAATGTTTCTCCGGTTGCTGTCACCGCTAACACTCGCCCACCATCGGTTAGCATTTGTTCCTGTTTAAACTGAGTTCCGGCACAAAATACCGTAGCCCCGCGTTCCTGGGCTTGTTCAATCCCACGAATAACATGACCCTTTTGATACGCCCCTGGATACCCTTGAGCAGCCGCCACCACACAAGCCGCCGCCCCAGATTGCCAGCTAATTGGCGGTAATTCTGCCAGTTTCCGCCCGGTACAAGCCAAAAGTAACTCGTGCAGGGGCGTTTCCAGTAACGGTAAAATCGCTTGAGTTTCCGGATCACCGAAGCGACAATTAAACTCCAGAACCGTGGGATCACCTTGAGGCGTAATCATTAATCCGGCGTAGAGAACCCCGCGATAGTCAATTCCTCGTTCCTGCAACGCCTTAACTGTGGGTTGAAGAATGTCTTGCTCAATCCGTGCCATCAAGCTAGGATTCACCAGGGGAGAAGGAGCAAACGCGCCCATCCCTCCCGTATTTGGTCCCGTATCGCCTTCGCCAATCCGCTTATGATCTTGAGCGGGTAATAAGGGACGAATCGTGATGCCATCGGTTAGCGCCAAGACAGACACCTCTTGACCCGTAACGCATTCTTCGATCACCACGGCATTAAACTTATTCTTAAACAGAAACTCAACGGCTGCTATTGCTTCCTCAATGGTTTGAGCCACTGTGACCCCTTTTCCGGCTGCCAAACCATCTGCCTTGACAACAATGGGGGCATCTTGCTGTTTCAGGTAGGCGATCGCTTCATCCTTATCGGCAAACATAGCAAACCCAGGAGTGGGAACGCCAGCCGACTGCATTAACGTTTTTGCCCAAGCCTTACTCGATTCAATTTGGGCACCGGCTTGAGTTGGACCAAACACGACCAAATTTTGACGACGCAGGTAGTCGGTAATCCCCAATGCCAACGGGAGTTCCGGACCCACAATCACTAACGAAACATTATGAACTAAAGCAAACCGAGCAATTCCGGCAAAATCATCCACTCGTAAAGATAGATTCTGACACTGTGGATTTGTTGCTGTACCCCCATTGCCAGGAACACAGATTACTTGTTTAATTCGTTGAGATTGCAACAGTTTCCAGGCGAGGGCATGTTCACGTCCCCCATTGCCAACCACTAAAATCTTCACGTTAGCCTCGCGCTCCCGCAGAAATGAACGATAAAGTATACACTGCCCGCAAGCAGGTGGTACCACGGATGCCGTTGTACCCAATGAGTGTGTGAGTTGAGCAAATGCCCTCTATTATGCCATGGGATGTCCCCTGATGAAGTGCGGAGGGTCAGAGGTGCAGGGGAGTGGAGATGGGGAAGATGGGGAGTGGAGATGGGGAAGATGGGGAGATGGGGAAGATGGGGAGCTGGGGAAGCTGGGAGAGCTGGGGAAGATGAGGAAGCAAACCCATGACAAATGACAAATGACGTATAGCAGTAGACACATCGATTAGGACTTTCGGCATCATTGTAGAGACGCGCCATGGCGCGTCTCTACTTCTCAAGGGAGCGAGTAAGCTGTTCGGCATTTAAACCTTAATGTTAATAAGGGTGAAAGCCTTGTAGTGCGTTAAGCGAAGCCATGCCGCAGGCTTTGCATCTTGCTCGCTACTAATAATACCCAATTTAAATGCATAACAGCTTATGACGAATGACAAATGATGAATAACTATCCTTTTTGCTGTTGATAGCGCTGTTTAAATTCTTGCTGTCGCTTTTTGTGATCCACGATGGGTTCAGGATAGCCACAACTCGAACGTTCATCCGCCGTAATTTTACCCGTCACCAAGTCTTTCGTAACCAGTGAACTCAACTCCGGTAACCATTGGCGAATATACTCCCCATCTGGGTCATATTTTTGTGCTTGACTGGCGGGATTAAAAATTCGCAAGGGTTTTGGGTCCATCCCACTAGATGCACTCCATTGCCAGCCACCATTATTAGCGGCTAAGTCACCGTCATATAATTTTTGCATGAAATACGTTTCGCCCCATTGCCAGTTAATAATTAGGTCTTTAGTCAAGAAACTGGCAACAATCATCCGACAACGGTTGTGCATCCATCCCGTTTCATTTAATTGGCGCATGGCAGCATCGACAATCGGATAACCCGTTTTGCCTTCACACCACGCTTGAAACAGGGTTTGATCATTGTCCCAAGGGAAATCTTGAAAAGTATCACGATAGGGTCCCTCGGCTAATTCAGGAAAGAAATAAAGGGCATGTTGATAGAATTCTCGCCAAGCTAATTCCTGTTGCCAAGTTTGAATACCATCACGACTTTCATCGCTACGGCTACGTTCTATCGCTGTTTGCGTGGCTTGCCAAACCGTGCGAATTCCGATCGCACCAAATTTGAGGGCGGCGCTGAGTCGGGATGTGCCATCAATGGCGGGGAGATTGCGTTGGTGTTGGTAGTCGTCAATGGCGCGATCGCAAAATTCCTCTAGTCTCTGTTTCGCGGCTTTCTCTCCCGGTTTCAGCAGTAGGGAATTGTCCCAGGTAAACCCTAACTCTTTCGCTGTAGGTAACTCAATTGCGCCTACTTTATTTACCGCATCTTGTTCCGTTTCAGTCAATCTTTCAGCATTGTTTAAGGATTCAGCGGGAGCAGCTTTGGCATGATCTTTCCAGTTTTTCCAGAAGGGGGTATAAACTTTATAAGGATCGCCGGCATTGGTGCGAATTTCGCCAGGGGCATGTAAGAGTTGATCCCAGAACTGTTCAACCGCAATTCCTTTTTCAGAGAGGGCATCTTGTACCGTGCGATCGCGCGTTTGGGCATAGGGTTCAACATCCCGATTCCAGACTACCGCTTTGGCGTTGAGAGCGTCAGCTAGGGCGGGAATTCCTTGACTGGCGTTTTGATGCAAGATTAGTAATTGACTCCCGGCTTCAGCGTAGCGTTGTTGTAACTTCTGTAAGCAGCCAATCATGTACGTGATTCGTGCTGGGGCGATATCATCCCGTTCTAAGATATCTGGGTCAAGACAAAAGACTCCTATCACCTTCTGGCTTTTTTGGCAAGCCGCAGCCAGTCCAATATTATCAGAAATGCGTAAATCACGGCGATGCCAGAAGAGAATTAGATCAGTCATGAATGATGAGATTTGAATGGGTAGGGGCGGGTTTAGCCTTTCTGGTTTCGCTGTTAATTATAACGTTTATTCAAAACCCGCCCTCCGGGTTAATCAATCAAGTGTATTAAAATGGACTCCAATTCTTATTCAGTCAGCTTTAGCTGACTTTCGCTGTTAGCCTTAGGTTTAAACCCAAGGCGTTTTAAGGCTTGTGGATTAGTGTTAGGATAAAGTAAACGTCTTACAGGTAGCCTGGTTTCAGGGGTTGCTTATAATGATTCAAATCCTACCAAAATCACTAACATTTGACGAGTTTGTTGCTGAATACGGAGATCATCATCGCTATGAACTAATTGATGGAGAATTAGTTGACATGGAGCCAACAGGTTCGCATGAACAGGTAACGGGCTTTATTAACATGCAGTTGAACCTAGCCATCGCTTATCTTAAGCAACCCTACTTTATCCCGATGCGATGTCTGATTAAACCCTTAGGTCAATCTTCCGCCTTTAAACCGGATGTGATTGTATTAGATAGACTTGCCCTACGCGATGAACCGTTATGGCAACGTGAACCAATTATTACACTGGGAACTTCAGTCAAGTTAGTGGTTGAGGTGGTGAGTACAAATTGGCAAAACGATTATGCCCGCAAAGTGGATGATTATCAAGCCTTGGGAATTCAAGAATATTGGATTATTGATTATCTGGGCTTAGGTGGAACGTTTTTTATTGGTTCTCCTAAACAGCCGACGATTACTATCTGCGATTTAAAAGGAGAAACTTACGAGATGAGACAGTTTCGACGGGGAGATTATTTGGTGTCACCAATGTTTCCTGACTTGGAGTTAGACGCTGACCAGATTTTCAAGGCTGGTGTGTTAGATTAGCCGTAATCCATGAATTTCGCTAGTCGTCATTTATTGATATCAACGCCAGTAAACCCAACAAAATAGGGCTAAAGCCCTTACTACGAACCTAATCATCAGGCATTCAATTCAGATAATATCTTTTCCGTTCAGGTTGTAGAGACGTTGCATGCAACGTCTCTACAATGTTCGCCACACAACCCGATTTTTCAACATAACCAATAGCATGAGGACACAGGTTGGATAGGGCGCACGTCTGTGCGCCCCTAGGATTTCCGGGATATCTTCAAAAATAATTAATCCACTACTGTTGTAAAAACGGACGCGCTAGGAAAAAGCTACAAATCGATTTCGCGTCAACCGCATCTCCCCCATAAATCGCTTTTTCTAATTGTTCGGGTGTCATCAATACCGTTTCTAAATCTTCATCCACATCCAATCCTGGCGATGTCTCCAATTTCTCTAAATCTTGTGCCAGAAATGCGTAAATATATTCATCAGAATACCCTGGTGCTAAGGGAAAACTCCCCAAAGATTGCCAACGGTGCGCCCGATATCCGATTTCTTCTTGGATTTCCCGTTGGATTGTCGTTTCGGGATCTTCTAAAGGTTCCACCGTACCCGCCGGAAACTCTAATAACCGCCGTTGTACCGTAAACCGATATTGACGCACGAGAACCAGTTTCCCTTCTGGGGTAACGGGAACCGCTAGCGCCCCACCGGGGTGACGAACGCATTCCCAGTCGCCTTTGGCTTGGTTGGGAAGACGCAGGTGATTAACTTCAAAGTTAAATTTGCGTCCCTGATAAACAAAGCGTTGTCTGAGTAGTTGAGGGGGTTCTTGACCTTGAGGCATGTCTAACTATACGGGGTGAACTCCAGAACAGTCTACCCTTTGTACGAGTTTTGCGATCGCACATCCGGATGTTGGTTCGATCCAGTCGGGGGCAATTTCGGCTAAAGGAACCAGGACAAAGGCTCGTTCAGTCATCCGGGGGTGGGGGATTTGTAGGGTAGGAGTGTCTATGATTAAATTATCGAATAATAAGATATCTAAGTCTAGGGTTCTCGGTCCCCATCTTTCCCGCCGTTCTCGCCCGAATTGTTTTTCGATGCTGAGAAGGGTTTGTAACAAATCGTGGGGGGTTAGCTGTACCTCTAGAATCACACAACCATTGAGATAATCCGGCTGTGGCGGACCCACGGGGGCGGTTCGATACCAGCTAGATTGAGATGTGACCGTGATACCGGGAGTTTTCGCTAACATGACTATAGCTGCCTCTAGGATGGCACGGGAATCCCCCAAATTGCTGCCTAGTGCGATCGCCGATGGTTGAGAGTGTGACACGAGACGCCCCTGGTGTTAAGTTTATAGATTACCAGAGAATCGACGAAATTTTTGCCGCGATCAAATAAATTAATGCACGAAGAACAAATCCTCGGTCTTTGGTTAGCCGGACCTAAGGGAACCGTTTACTCCCTAGCGATGAGTCCCGATGGCAAGACTTTAATTAGTGGTGGCGGTGATACAATTGTGCGCGTCTGGGATTTAAGCAATGGACAGGAACTCTCCTGTTTTAGAGGTCATTCTGACTGGGTGCATGGGGTAGCCATAAGTCCAGATGGTCAAACCTTGGTGAGTGGGAGTTTTGATCGCACATTGAAAGTGTGGAACCTAAAAAATGGGCAAGAACGACATACTCTAGAAGGTCATTCGGATCGAATATATTGTGTGACGATTAGTCCTGACGGACAACGCATTTATAGCGGTAGCCAGGATACTACGATTAAAGTTTGGGATATCAACAACGGTGCTGAACTGCACACTCTAACTGAACCATCAGACTGGGTGTATTCCCTCGCCATCAGTTCAGATGGTCAACGATTAGTTTGTGGTTGTGCTGATGGTACGATCTGGATTGGTTATCGGAAAATATTCACCGGTCATGCAGGTAGCGTTACCTCCGTGGCGATTAGTCCCAATGGGAAAACATTGGTGAGTAGCAGTATTGACAAAACGATTAAACTTTGGGATTTAAAGACGGGAGAAGAAATTCGCACATTAACGGGTCATGCGGGAACTGTTACTTCAGTGGTAATTAGCCGAGATGGACGCCGAATTGTTAGTGGAAGTAATGATAAAACTGTAAAGGTTTGGGATTTACAGACAGGTGAAGTCCTGCACACGATTAGTGATCATATAGAAGCCGTTTTAGCGGTAGCAATTAGTCCAGATGGACGAACTATGGCTAGTGGGAGCCAGAATGACGTGATTAAAATTTGGGGGATAAAATAAGCAATGCGTAAGATAGGGAAAATGAGGTTAGTCTCAATGTAGCAGGTTACATCTGAAACATCTAGTCAGAGCGGGTTTTGAGCCAAGGCTATCATTAATTAATAACGAAACGAAACTTCCTAAACCCTTCCCTACAGATGTACCTCAAAACCATGTCCTTGAGCCAAGCAAATACTCTTACCTAATCACCAATCACCAATGATAGTACTTGCCAATATCGCTGCCCCAAAAATTCTCAATATGACAGGTAATGTCGCAATTATTTTTAGTATTATTCCTGTCGAAGCCCTGGTTATTTGGAGTTTATTCAAGTTCCGCTCAAAAGTTAAATTAGGCATATATAAAGTCCTAATTATGACTCTAGTTGCCAACATTGCTACATCAATTATAGGTATTCCCTTCGCGTTTAATAATATGTACACTGGCAGTCCAGGAACAGCTGTCTTTAGTTTACCTATTTTCTTTGTATTCTCTTGCTTAATTGAATGGAGCTTATACATTTCTCTATTTAAACCTAAAAATAGTCGGAATCCAGAGGGGAAGTTATTTCTAGCCACTTTTTTGAGTAATTTAGCTAGTTACGCCATTTTTTTCTTCGTCTTGCTTCCAGTTAGCTACCCATCAAATTTACTTTGGCAACCCAATCCGAAACGCGCTCATTGGGAAGCTAAACAGGTAATTCCTATGATCTTAAGTTACCAATATGACTTCTATGGTAGAAATTCACAATTTGCTTCTACATTTAAAGAATTGACAGGCTCTACTGAAGATCATTCTTTTGGTTTTTCCAAAACTAAATTAATGAATGACCGTACAATAGAAAATGAATTCCACCAATTTAAACTCTCTTTTAAACTCTCTGCTGACCTCGATCAAACAACTGTAAAAGTTACGGCAAAACGCGAAACATTCAAAAGCTACACGGCAATCATCGTGGTAGCTAACGAGAAATCCGAAAATGACTTGGCGCGTGGGATTTGCCAAACCGATCAACCCTCTATAGTTCCTCCAGATAATCCTCAACTCATAGAAGGTAAAATTCAATGCCCATCGGGTTCATCTTTTCTACATTGAATAATTATGAATTTTAGCATTCCTGGTATGCCTAAAAATAAGCGGTATATTTTACCAACTGTTTTAGGATTGGCACATGGTAGTGCTGATGCAGCCGCAGGTTTTCTCCTGGCTACTTTACTGCAAACGCTATCCCTAGAACAAAGTAGTTTTCTGATCTTACTTTACAACGGATTAGCCTTTGGGTATCAACCCATAATCGGGATGATCACCGATAAAGTCAAACGCCCCCGTCTTGCTGTTGTCATGGGATTATTGCTACTGAGTCTGGCGCTAGTTTCAGCCAATTGGCAACCCCAATTCGCAATAATTTTAGCGGGAATCGGTTCAGCCGCGTTTCATGTTGGCGGGGGGGCGATAGCGGTTTGGGTAACGCCTCAATCAACTCTGGGTGCGGGATTATTTGCTGCACCAGGGGTGGTAGGATTAGCGGTGGGTGGTGGGTTAGGATTAGTCGGATATGAAGGGACAGGGTTACTGGTATCGCTACTTGTAATCATCATGATAGCGATCGCGCGGATACCTTTGCCCAAACTCCCCTATCGTCAAACTTCTGATCCTGACTCGGTTCAGGAATCGGCGGTTGTGGATCAGGATTTAGTCTTGCTGATATTATTGAGTGCGATCGCGTTAACGTCTCTAGTTTGGACTAGCTTGGATTTTCTGCTACAGGGTAATATTCCAGCTTTAATTGCGATCGCGATCGCCGCCGCTATTGGTAAAATTTTGGCAGGAATTTGGGCAACAGCTTGGGGATGGCGATTGTGGACAATGGGAACCTTAGCCCTCTCCAGCCTATTACTGGTACTTGGCGGACATCATCTGTTTACATTATTGCCAGCCGTGGCGCTATTACAATCGAGTATCCCAGTTACATTAGCCGCCACCGCCCACCTAATGCCAGAACAACCCGCCACAGCCGCCGGATTTGCTTTAGGATTAGCGATCGCGATCGGTGGTATTCCCGTCATGGGCGGGTTGGGCGAGATAATCAGTTTATCACTTATTTCTGCGGCGTTGGTGTTTGTAGTTATGCTGTTATTGGTATGGGTGTTGAGTCGCAAAGCTGGGTAAAAGGGTAAGAGAGATTGTAGGGGCGCAAAGCTTTGCGCCCAGAAAATTGACCAATCTAATCCACCATTTTAGCTGGGTCACGCCAGTAGTGGCTCGGCATACCTAATTTGATAAATTAGCATTACGCAAAACAAACCCATACAATCAATGAGGGGCTAAAGCCCCTACTACAAACAATGGTGCGATCGCGGTTGGATGTTGACGCATTGGTAAATAAACTCATTGAAGGTTAATCGATGAAGCTACACTATCGATCATGACCTATATTTTCTAAACTGACGAGTTTGTGCATCACTCCCCAGAATCAAAATCAATGAGTTTCCGATCAAAAGGTCTTCAATTATTCAATGTCGTGTAGGGGCGAGTCGCTGGATTACTGTAGATGGGGTAAGGGATTACTGATATTGACTCACCCTCGAAATTCAGAAACTGCTCAAAGGTGAGTACGTTTGTGATCGTGTTCATGGCAATCGGTATGGGGGGTTTAATCTATCCTATCTGGAAGTGTCACGAGTGCGATCGCGTCGGCTTGTAGTAAGGGCTTTAGCCCTATATTCTGTTGGGTTTCCTGTCGTCAACCCAACCTACAACCTATTCCACCGTTTGCCTAGAGTGACATAAGAGCGATAGAGTCGCCTGTACCCGTTCCAAGTCATGGGGGGTAAAGGGTAAGGATAGGGGTGGACTTAAAATAATTCGTCCATTCTCTAACTTGGCTGGATAATCGGGAAATGTCGCCCGAACCTGTTCGAGTTCTTGGGTTGAAAGTGTCACGGGTAAAAGAGTGCGATCCGCCCCGTGTCACGCCAAGATATTTATATCCATTGTCATGATTCCCACCCAGATTTATTGTGATAAAATTTACTAATTATGGTTCAAATCATCCAAGCTCAAACCCTGAACATCATCGACCTCGAACAAAAATTCGGTTTAACTCAAGCCGATGATGACCAATTTTTTTCAGAGTGGTACGAGAATATCCCGGACATTTCTGACTTAGAAAAGCAAGTTTTAGACCGGGTAAAGTCCAACTACTTAAGTTTGATCAAACATCGGGAAATCTCCGAAAACATGGTAAAATTAGTTGTTCTGGGTCCTTTGCTGACTTGGACAGACTTTTATCACCTCCCCTTTGATGTCGTTGATGAGCAATCGATGGAGGTAACAGTTCAAGACCAAGATGAAGTTGTACGCGGTCGCCTGGATATTATGGTCTTAAAAGACCATTTGTGGTTACTGGTGATCG
>CAZNNK010000158.1:0-9919 GCA_964574085.1 uncultured Coleofasciculus sp. | reverse complement strand
GGTTCGCTTCCCGTACCGCCGAACTCTCTGGCGGTAATCGTTCTGGTGGCGGTACGGGAAGCGAACCTGTTGGTGGTGAAATGACTCTCCTCTGTCGCAGGGATAGGGCTAACAATTGTTCGCTGGGTTGATTGAGTTCGCCAATCTGGGTATTTCGATCCGGTTGAACCACAATCACCACGGTACGCGAATCAGGCTGGCGTAGTCTCACCTGAGATAACGGACTATTGACACCTAGCTGAGGTCCTTGGATTCGGTCAGCCAGTTGAGCATCTGGAATGGTAATTTGGAACTGGTTGGCGCTGGGATTCCAATTCCCACTCGCCCGAATCCGTCCATCCGCCCGGATTAATAATTGAGTGCCATTTTGAGCGATTTGCACTGATTCAATCGTGGCGAGATTCGTAGCCGCCGTTGGTTCCCTATCGGATTGTCGCCCCGGTGACTCCTGAAGCTGGGACGCTGGAACTCCTCTGGGTAATAATACCAAACCGCCAACGGAACTATAATTCATCTGCCAGTCGGGACTCTCGCGATTCACGTTTAATGTGATGCGAGTTGGGGATGAACCCGACTGTTGGGACAATTGAATTTGGCTAACCCCATAGCGATTCACCGACACCGTTTGATTCCGTAAATCTGAGGGTAGGGTAATCCCCTCCACCTCAAACTCGATGGTTTCGCGATCGCGACTCCGTTCCACCTGAATCTCTTTGGCTTCCCCGTCATTGGTGCGAATGAAAAACCCATCCCGTGTCACCTGAATCGGATCAAGTTGCACATTTGACTCGGTTCTGTCAGGAGAGGGTTCTGGTGGTGTGGGTTGGGGGGGAGGAGTTGTGGGGGGTAGGGGACGAGGTGCGGGTGTGGTTATCCGCTGCGGTTCAGGAAGTTGCACAAACCACTGTCTCGGTGACGCCCCACGAAACTGAATCTGTTGGGGATCTATGGTATAACCTGGTTCAATTTCTACCACAATCCGCGTCGTTTGGCGGTCAAACTGTCCCACCCGAATTTCGCGAATTCCTCCCCCTACAGGCTGGCTGACGCTGGGACGTCCCAATGTCGTACCGGGTAAATCAATAACCAGGCGCAGGGGATTCGGAATCAGTTGGGCTGTGGGTTGAACACTACCATCTGTGGTAAATTCCAGTTGATTTTGACTCGCATCAAAGCGCCACAGCAGAAGTCTACCGGCTTGTGCAGGTAATGAAACTAGAATTGTACTCCAGAAGCTAATAAGTAGCAGTAGCCACTGAATTTTTCTCATTCCCCTACCCTCACGATTAATCGTCTAACTGCCAATTGCTTGCTCAATGTCAGCGTGGTCTAGTTTACGTCCAATTAGCACTAACCGAGTTTGGCGAGATTCGCCGTTGTGCCACAGTCGATCATAGAATGAATCGAAGCGATTGCCGACTCCTTGTAAGACTAGGCGCATGGGTTTATTGGGTACAGACACAAAGCCTTTGATCCGGTAAATCTCCTGCTGTTGCACGAGTTGTTGCAGTTTGGCGATTAGGGTTTTGGGTTCAAAGGCTTGATCGGATATAAATTGGACGGAATTAACCTCGTCATCATGGTCGTGGTCTTCTTCGGTATCATGATGACTGGGACGGCTATCTAAATTATCCTCGACGGCGGCGTTGAACCCGAGTAAGAGTTCCGGCTGAATTTGCCCTTGATCACAAGGGATAACTTTGACGCCTGTGGGTAATTGATGCTGTAACCAGTCTTTGATCCTCCTCAGCGTCGCCTCATCCACTAAATCTACCTTGGTGAGTAAGACTAAATCCGCACAAGCCAATTGATCTTCAAAGAGTTCCTCAATTGGGGTTTCATGGTCTAAATTGGGGTCAGCTTGGCGTTGGGCTTCTAGGGCGTTGAGGTCACCCACCAAGGTTCCGGCGGCTAACGCTTGACAATCCACCACTGTAATCACTCCATCCACGGTAGCACCGTTGCGAATGGGAGTCCAACGGAAGGCTTGAACTAAGGGTTTGGGTAACGCTAATCCAGAGGTTTCAATTAGCATACAATCGATGCGATCGCGCCGTTGTAAGAGTTGCTGCATTGTCGGGTAGAATTCTTCCTGAACGGTGCAGCACAAGCAGCCATTGGTCAGTTCGACAATATTATCGTTAGGATTGTCCTCCTCATCGCAAATTTGACAGGAACGCAATAACTCGCCATCAATACCCACTTCCCCAAACTCATTCACCAGAACGGCTATTTTACGTCCTTGGTTGTTTTGTAGTAAATGGCGCATCAACGTGGTTTTGCCAGAACCGAGAAAGCCGGTAATTACAGTTACGGGAATTTTATGCATGATGATTTGACCTCAGGATAAGGGTGGAATTCGTGCTAAGATGCCTTTTTTTAGGGGTTCAGGTCGTTTTGACCAAGGCAATAAACCATCGGGTTGGCTATGGTACAAACTGGCACAGTCTAAGATAGCCGCCGCTGTTTCGGGTAATGTTTCTACATCTACGGGTAAATCCCCAAATAGATACGTGTGTTTACCCAAGGCGGCTAAGGAAACCGCACAAGGGCGACTACAAGCACTCATACATTCAACTGGTTGAAGTTTAAATTCATCCCGGAGTGACCAATTTTGGTGGAGTTTCTGCAAGGGTTCTAGCAGTTTTTCGCCACCACTTTGACCAATGCGCTTGCCATCTTTCCAGGTACTGGCGCAGGTTGTACAAACAAATAAGGTATGTTGATTCATGTTGATTCAGTCATATAGCGTTTTCATTTGGATCGTCAGCATAGCAATGCTGTAAAAAGGCAATAGGCAATAGGCAATAGGCAATAGGCAATAGGCAATAGGGTAAAGAGATAAGGAGTTTGTTTTAACAAAGAAAGGACATTTAGACAAACATGGCATTAGAGGTTGTCGTTAGGGTTGAGAGGGTTTATTCCAATCACTTAACTGGTCTTCCAGTTGACGAATTGTTTTCGGGAACGGCATCGTATTGGATAAGGACAGATTTGACACTAATACCTGCCAAACCTCCCATAAAATGGGGACACCTAGGTGTAATTCGGCTAACCTATTGCCTTGGCGAAAAATATCTTGCGCTTCTCCTGACATAATCAGTTGTCCTTCATGTAAAATCAAAATCCAATCTGCCCATTGATAAGCAAAGTTTAGATCATGGGTAGCAATCACTAGAGTCGTTCCAGCGGCGTGAATCCGTTCTAACTCCTCCAGGAGATTGCCCGTTTGCACGCTATCTAAATAAGCTGTTGGCTCATCTAATAATAATAGTTCAGGTTGCCGTGCCATCACTCCCGCTAAAGCTACTCGTCGTTTTTGTCCTAAACTGAGGTAATGTAAGGGTTGATCAGCTAAGTCTTGTAAGCCAAATTCAACTAAAGTTTGTTCAAGCCGCTGCTTTATTTCTGCCGAAGATAATTTTAGAGTATACAACCCATAAGCAATATCCTCAGCTACCGTTCCGGCGACTAATTGTTGTTCTGGGTCTTGAAACGCGAGTCCGATTTTTTGTCGCCACTGATTCAGGGAATGGCGGTCATAGTTTAATGGTTCGCTTGCCCAGCGGATTTGTCCCTGCTGGGGTTTTAACAGTCCATCGGCTAAGAATAGTAAGGTTGATTTTCCCGACCCATTGTGACCCAGTAAGGCGATTTTTTTTGTCGCCGTAAGGGATACATTTAGTCCATATAACACTGGTTTTTGTCCATCTGAATAGGTATAATAAACATCTTCAAATTCCAGTAATTTTTCGCTCATACAGTTATCTTATATGACTTGTAAATGACCGATTCAGCCTTTAATCATTAATGTTAACAATGGCGAAATCCTTGTCGTAGTGTGAGCATCTTGCTCACTATTAATACCCAATTGAAATGCATGACAGCTTATACGGGTGAATCAAGGGAATAGAGAACATGGAATAAACAACGAATGACGAATGACAAGTGACATAAGACGAATGACAACTAACCCACTCAACTCCTAACAATCCCCCACAACCCAAAACAGCTTCCACTGCATAGCGTTTGGAGTAGCGATAGTGGTGGAGTAAGCCAACCGGAAATTCCCCCGTAAACCCCCGTACTGCCAATCCCAGGGAAAATTGATGATAGCGTTGTAATGTCCGCAAAAATAATTGTCCCATCAGGAGTCCTAAACTGTGCATCGTTAAACGCCAAGTGTGATAGCCATTTCGCGCCTGTTGTGCCAATTTTAACTCCCTTGCTGTTTTCAACAAGATGAACACAAAGCGATACATTAATAGCAGGAGATCTGTGAGAATAACTGGCACGTTTAGCCGTCGCATCGTCTGCACAATTTCGATAAAGGGGACAGTACAAAGAATAAAAAACAGACAAGACACACAAGCCAGCGATCGCATGAACACAACGCCAGCTTGTTGACTACCGCTGCGACTGATATAGACATACCAGGAACCCAGATTAATCCTACCCCATTGATCGGTTTGGGCAACCTCAATTTGAGTCATGGGGGCGATATTCACGATTAAAGCGGGTAAACCCAAGAGTAAGAATAGAGATGCTAGGGCGATTAATCGCAAGTAAATTCTACAGTGAATTCCGGCATAACCGACTGTCCATATTCCCATCCATAATATAATCAGAAATTGAGTCGGTGCATGGCTAAAAAGACTAATAAACAACACCACCAACGCGAAGCCCAATTTCTGGGCGGGGGGAAGATAACGCAGACGATTCCGGTACGCGATCACATCAATTTCCAGAGTCATGTTTGTTTACTCACTCAGACTTTTAATTTCGTTCTGATCGCCCTTTGTATCGTCCAATAACAAAGCCGATAATTCCCGCACCAATTGCCCCCTGGGAAACAAATAACAGGGATTCCGTTTCACCACCTGGCGGTTCGATTAAGGGGTCAAACCAAGGTTCATAATCAGGTTTAACTTCCCCAATTACAGCTTCGGCTTCACCATCAGCCCCACCAAATTCTGAGTCCCGAACGATTAACAGTGGCACAATGGCGAGAACGATAACTCCTAATACCAATATCCAATTATTCCACCCTGTTTTTTCCATTTTCATTGTTTAAGACCCTCCTTTAACCAAATTCAATACGGCTAATTCCTCGCGACTGTAGGACATTAGCCAGTTCCACACCAATACAGTTAATAATCCTTCACTAATTGCCAAGGGAATTTGAGTCACCGCAAAAATCCCAGCAAATTTGATAAATGAAGCCATAATTCCCCCAGTTGCAGCCGGAAATGCCAGCGCTAACTGAACAGATGTAACCACATACGTGATCAAATTTGCTAAAGCAGCAGCGATAAAAATAGCGGCTTTCTGCGCCCCACTCACTTGCATAATTAAACGATAAGTGCCATAAGCGATAAAAGGTCCGACAACTGCCATAGAAAACGCATTTGCCCCCAAGGTGGTTAAACCGCCATGTGCCAACAACAGGGCTTGAAATAGGAGAACTAAACTCCCCAATACACTCATCGTTAATGGACCAAACAATACCGAACCCAATCCCGTTCCTGTGGGATGGGAGGAACTTCCGGTTACTGACGGTATTTTTAAGGCGGATAAGACAAAAGCAAAGGCACCGGATAGCGCCAGCAGCACTTTCAATTCCGGGTTTTGCTGGGAAATTTGTGTAATTGAACGTAGTCCGAGAATAAAAAAGGGCAGAAAGACAACCCACCAGAAAATTGCCCAACCTGCGGGTAAGAAACCTTCCATGATATGCATGGCGAAGGCGGGCTGTGGGGCAAAGACGATTAAGCCCAAACTTAACCCAGCGATTAAGACTAGATTGATGGTTTGTTGTTTTCGCTTCATTGACAAAATTACCTCTATTCATAGGGTGTGTTAGCGTAGCGTAACGCACCTCGGTATTTTGGGGAGAATTTGATTGCATTCCAGGTGAGAATACTGTGTATCAAACTGAGGACAATTCCCCAAACAGCATTCTTAACAAAAATCCGCCCAAGTATACTGGCAGTTAAACCGTGTCCTCCCATTAATTGCGCTGTGAGTAAAATCGTTCCTTCAAACAGAACATATCCGGCAATTACCGCTGCACCAAACCAAAGCCAATGACCTGTAAAATTACGTTGGCTGAACTTGGGTTTGATGGTGGCGAGTAGGGTCACCACAAGAGTTCCTAACCCCATAACCAAACCCCAAGTAAAGGCTTCTAAAGTACGGGGATATTGACGGATGGTAAAGCCATACAATTGATTGGCAAACCAGATACTCATGGCAGCAATAACCGCCTGTTTGCGGTGCAGGGTTGTTCCCGTCACAGCCGCAAAACCAACCAAAGGAGGGTGAGGGTAAACCAGACTGCTAGCGCTAGCGATCGCGATGAGGGAAAATAGCCACAGGCGACTATGGGCAATTGCTTGCCAAGCCTTTGACCACAGGTTCGATGGTGCTGGCGGTGCAGGTTTTGTCACGATTGGACTGTTATTCATAGTCCTGAGTAAATCAGTAGTTTGATTGCGTTGTCGTGGTTATCAATGATTAGGAATTCGTAACAGACAGCTAGAGGCTTGCCATGGGACGAACCTCTTACTTGACTCTTGTACTCACCTATGCATAGGTAAGGACAAGGGGCTTTTGGTTAACGAATTATGCCGTTTTCGTGCAAACAAATTGAGGCATACCCATTAACCTGACTCTCGATCAGGCATCAGGGCGTTCTGTCGCGATCGCCTCACAGGTTTAAATTGTGACAATTTTGGACTATGTACCATCCGTACCTCGCAGATGAATGTTAACGTTTCTTCCACATCGGCGGGCATTCTGACTCAGAAACCTGGGTGGGTTTCATCACAGTTGCGGGACAGCGCCGGATTCACACCGAACTTTCCCCGTTACCTCTAATGGCTGCTCCCCATTAGAACCGACTTAGATTAATACTCTACCATGTCGGTTCTGCGATTTGGGGATTGGTGATTGGGAATTGGGGATTGGGCGAAGCTTATGCGCTGGGATGTTGGCATAAAACCGAGACATCTGGGCGCATAACATAAGAAGAGTCCCTACAAACGTTACTCCTCATCTCCCTCATCTCCCCCATCTCCTTTGAATGACCACAAAACCTGTGTCAAAAGTATAAGCTAGTTTTATAAGGATGATTCGTTCAATCTATAAAACATGATTAAATCCTGGATGGTAATTGGGACGGTAACCGTGTTAGTGGCGTTTGCTGGTAACTGGTTCAACTGGTTAACGTCCGATGATGTCCGATGGTTCAACCGCCTGCGCCGTCCCCGATGGTTGACGTTTGAGGCGGCGATTCCTTTCATCTGGATAGCTATTTTTATTTGTGGGGGATGGTCCGCTTATGTGGTGTGGGAAAGTAATCCTGGGCGTTCTCAAACGTGGTTGGTTTTGGGGTTATATTTGCTATTGGAAATAGTAACAATTGCCTATACACCAGTGATGTGCCGACTTCGCAGTCTCAAGGTGGGTACGATGATTGGGGGAACGGGGGCTATATTGAGTATTATTTTGGCACTCTTGGTTTATCCTATCTCAGTTTGGGCAGCGGTTTTGCTGCTACCTTATATTATTTGGAGTCCGATTGGAACCTATACGACATGGGCGATGATTCGGCTCAACCCAGAGGCGGAATAGGTGTGGATTGAAGTGTATTTAATTGAGAATATATCACCTTGGGTTATCTGGTAGGGGCGACCCGCTTGTCATTGGTGTCAACTTAAGGTTAAAAGCAGGGAGAGCAGGGGAAGTAGAGATACTACCAAGTTCGATGAAATTCTCGGTTGAGGCTATGCCCCCCTTGAATGACTGTAAACTAGAATTGGCAAGGGTCTGGCGCGTGTGTAGGGGCGGGTTTCACTACTATGTTTTCGGTGACACCCAGATGTAACTAAACCCGCCCCAATCCAATGCAAAAATTAACTAGACAATTAACTCAGATCTTCCTTATCTATCTCCCTTAAAATCGATAACTCAACACTTTAATCATCGCACCATCCTGGGGCAAATCTGAGGGTTTCAACATCAACGTATCACTATTCACCCGACTGACAGGCATTCCCTCCATCACCGTTAAAAACTCATCCACGGGTTCAATCCCATAGTCACCCTGACAGGTTTCATCCGCTGCTTGGGTACGGAAATGAGTTGGGACTACCAACTTCGGATTCAACACCGCGATCGCGTCTTTCGCCTCCCTTGGATTATAGGCTTTAATACTGCCACCCACAGGCACAAATGCCACATCTGGACGCCCCATGAGAATTTTCTGCTCAATTTCAATCGGTGCGGCTGCGCCACCTAAATGGAGAAGTTTAATCCCACTTTGCTCCCATTGCCATGCCACATTATTTCCCAATCGGCGTCCCCCGTGGCGATCATGAGGAATGCTAATCCCTTGGAACCGAATCCCCCCAATCTGATAAACGCCCGGTTGAAAGAGGATACGTGGATTTCCCGGCAATCCTTCAGCCGCACCTTCATCCAACAACTGAGAACTAATTAAAACCAAATCAGACTCCACTTTCGGCGGACGATAACCTGCGGTACACCCGACTGTCCGAAACGGATTCACCAAAATCCGCATCCCTCCACCTGTAAACAAAAAGCAGGTATGTCCTAACCACTTAACTGTCAATGTTCCACTCGCCGACTGCGCCGCCGACTGAAATTGTGAAGCCAATGTCGTTCCCAAAGTGCCAAGCACCCCTGCACCCACGTAGCGCATCAACTGTCGCCGTTTCATCGTTAGTTAATCAATACTCCTCAAACTTAAGCTAGAACCATGGGGTTTTGAGTCGATGCTGGAAGAGAAACTAGGAAATTTTGCAATAACTGTTTACCGCAATCGGTCAAAACACTCTCTGGATGAAATTGGACGCCTTGAAGGTGGGGATAGTTCCGGTGTCTCACCCCCATAATTGTGCCATCCTCTACCCAAGCGGTAATTTCCAGAACATCTGGACAGGTGTCTCGCTCAATCACCAGACTGTGATATCGAGTGGCGATAAAGGGATTGGGCAAATTCTGGAACACACCGACGCCAGTGTGGTAAATTTCCGAGGTTTTGCCATGCATCAACAGGGGGGCGGAGATAATTTTGCCGCCAAAGACTTGACCAATACTTTGATGACCCAGACAAACGCCTAAGATAGGTACAGTTGCACCAAGCTGGAGAATTAACTCACAAGAGATCCCTGCATCATCCGGGCGTCCGGGTCCTGGGGAAATCACGATCCCATCAGGATTTAATTGGCGCAGTTGCTCTAAGTCAATTTGGTCATTGCGGTATACCTGAATATCCGTGGCAATGGGCAATGTGAACCCAAGTTCCCCTAGATACTGCACTAAGTTATAGGTAAAACTGTCGTAGTTATCAATGACAACAATCAAAATTTACACTCCTTTTGCAACTTACCCTAACCACGACAAAACGTCACACTGTAATTTAAGTTAAAAAAATAGCTTAACGTATCAGTAAAAGAATGCGAGTCTCTAAGGGGGGCAAGAGTAGAGAGCCAGCAACAAGTAGGGCTGCGATCGCGGAGATGAGAACAGCCCCCGCCGCACAGTCTTTGGCAACTTTTGCCAGCTTATGATAAGACTGCTTAACGGTTAAGTCAACCACCGCCTCAACGGCTGTATTCAGCAATTCCAGGGTCATCACTAGCCCACTAGTTAAGCCAATCACCGCAATTTCCACAGGCGGCAACTTTAACAAAATCGCCAAAGTGATTGCTACTGTGCCAATCAGGGTATGAATGCGAAAGTTCCGTTGGGTGACAAAGGCATAGCGAACTCCCGCCCAAGCATATTTAAAACTAACCAATAGGGTTGGGGCAATGCACCAAGCCAAGTCGCGTTTGAATCTCTGATTCGGGTCGGACTCCGGCGGTTTGGGGAGTGACAGGTCATGCACTAT
>CAZNNK010000157.1:0-9965 GCA_964574085.1 uncultured Coleofasciculus sp. | reverse complement strand
CAATTAAAGTTAACGGTTGAAATGAGGGAACAGGGAACAGTAAGGGTTTGAGGGCGATTTCTTGAATAGGAACTGACTCAAGCCTCTGCTTTACGTTCAAATTTTTGCCTTTTAGGTAAATAATGCAGACGTTTGTATCAAGAAGATATTTCATTCCAGGGGTTCGCGTTCAGGTTGTTCATTCTGAGGATGCCTAATAAATGAGTCATCTTGGATACATCCGTAAAACTGGGAAACAGATGCAGCTTCAACCTCTTTAGATATGCTAGTTTGATAGACAATGACAACCTCGATATCCGTATCTCTCATGTCAGGTAAATGAACCTTCAAAAGACCATCACTACCGATATGGGATTTTAGTGTGATGCTCTGCATAGTTCTCACTCTGTACCTACAAACTGATTTCCTCTCCCAATTCTTGCACAATGCCCTGTAACTCTGCTATAGCTGCTTGCAGTTCACCGATTGCTTCTTAGGCGTTAAATCATCATACTCGCGATCGCACCAGGAAAGACAGCACCCATGGCTGAGTGCTAATCCTCTACTGATTCTGCAAATAACAATGGCAATCGGGCTTTTCAATCAAAGATTCAACTAAACTATTCAGGGCGACGGCGGCTAATAATCCACCGCCAGTTGTCCCCAGAGTGGTAATATACTCCATACCCGAACCCATTAATCGGCGTTTAGCGGCTGGGGCGTGGCTGAAGCCAATCGGCATTCCCACAATTAAGGAGACTTGCAGTTGTCCTTGTTCGATGCGTTTCAAGGCGGATATCAATACCGATGGGGCGTAGCCGATCGCTAAGATACAACCAGGAGTCAGGTGTTGTAATCGTTCCTGCCATTTCCCTTGTTGGCAAAACCTGCGTTCGGCTTCATCAGCGCTGTGGATGTGGGGTTCATCTATGAGAGTCTTGACAGGAATCCCTAAATGTGCAATGCGAGTCTGATCAAGAGCCGCGACAACTGGAGAAACATCAGCAACAATTTCACAGTGAGTCTTGAGGGCATTTCTGGCTGAAGCGATCGCCCCCTGGCTCAAACGCACAAAATCGACTAAACTGACATCACCACTAGCGAGTACCAATTTGGTCAGTAAATCGCGTTCAATTTCATTCTTTTGGGATAAATCGGGTAACAGTTGCTGCAACGATTCGCTAAAGTCTTCGGGATGAGCGTCACAGGCGGCATCTAAACTGTGCCAAAATGGTGCTAATTCTTCTAATCCAACCGTCGATTCTAGTTCTAATTGTCGCAGTTGTACCAGTGCTTCAGTTTGAATTTTTCGACAACAATGATCGCGTCCTAACAATCCTTCCAAAGCCGATGCTGTTTGGCGTAAACGAGCCAATTGTTGCATCACTGAGCGATATTGCTGTTGCAGTTGAGTGGTTAATTGGTCAACTTTTAGATCTCCCGAATCAGGTGTCAATAACTGACGAATATGATCTAATTGAAACCCCTGAGATTTTAACGCCACAATCCGCCGCAAATGCTGCACATCTGCATCGGTATAGAGACGATAATTAGCCGCAGAACGTTTCGCCTCGGGTAACAACCCCAATTTGTGATAATGCCTGACCATTCTCGGAGTTAAACCATTCCCAACTGCTGCGGTGAGTTGTTTGATGGTTAAGTATTGGTTTGCCATTTTGCTAGTTTAGCACTTGACCTTGACATTGATGTCAAGGTTTAGGATGAGTCAGTCGGGGACTCATCAATCATGACATGAAAACAATCATCGCAGAACATCAAGATACTTGGGCGGCGGTAGCCTGTGCTGTTTTAGTATGCTTGGGTTGGCTTTTTCTCCAACTTGGCTGGTTAGGATTAGCGTTATTCATCCTCCCAGCCGCCTATGTGATTGGAGGTTACGAGAGTGCGAAAGAGGGACTAACGACTCTGTTTGTCGAAAAAGAACTCGATGTTGATTTATTGATGATCATCGCCGCATTAGGGGCGGCATTTTTAGGCGTTTGGCAGCGGGACTATTTCCTGATTGTTGATGGCGCGGTATTAATTCTTATCTTTGCCATCAGTGGGGCATTAGAAGATTACGCTATGAAACGAACCAGCCGTGCGATTAGCAGTTTGATGGGATTGACACCTGATACCGCACGGGTTATCCTCCAAGGTCAAACCTGTCAGATTCCGATTCAAGACTTAAAAATCGATGACAAAATTTTAGTGAAGCCCGGAGAATTAATCCCAACCGACGCCTTGATTATTGAAGGCGCAAGCAGTCTCAATGAAGCCTCTATCACCGGAGAATCGCTACCCAGAGAAAAAACAGTGGGAGATGAAGTTTTTGCTGGCACAATTAATGGTACTGGGGCGTTAATTCTGCGAGTGCATCAACCCCCCGAAAGTAGCTTAATTCAACGGGTTATTCGTTTGGTCAAGCAAGCGCAAACGGAAGCGCCACCCTCTCAACTATTCATTGAACGCTTAGAACGCGGTTATGCGAAAGTAATTATAGTTTGTGGTATCCTGCTGGCGATTCTTCCCCCTTTTGTTTTCAATTGGGATTGGCAAAGGACGATTTATCAGGCTTTGGTTTTTTTAGTCGTTGCGTCTCCCTGTGCTTTAATGGCAGCAATTATGCCGACGCTGCTATCGGGAATGACGAATGGGGCGCGACAGGGTATTTTATTTAAAAGTGGCGCTCAGTTGGAGGTAATCGGCAAAATACGAGCGATTGCCTTTGACAAAACGGGAACCCTGACGACAGGAGAACCAAAGGTTATCCAAATTATTAGTGCTGACCCCAACAATGAAGATAATGTTTTGTTAAAAGCGGCGGCTGTGGAAACCTATTCCGAACACCCTATCGCCAAGGCAATTGTACAAGCGGCTATGGATAAATCCTGGACGTTAACATCGGCTACGAATGTATTATCTCACACAGGTTTTGGGATTAGTGGTGATGTTAACGGGGAAGTAATAAAAGTTGGTACAGCTAAGTTTATTCAATCCGAAATTGCTCACGTTCCCAAAAATTTAATCGTAGAAAGCGAACGCTTGAAACAAGACGGTAAAACCATCGTTTGGGTGGCGGCTGCGGGTAAACTCCTAGGAATTATCGCGGTTGCCGATACCGTGCGTTCGGCGGCTGCAACTGTGATCAAAGACTTGAAAAAACTGGGCATCGAACAGGTTATTATGCTCAGTGGTGATAGCAAAACTACGGCAGGTTACATCGCCCAGCAGCTAGGAATTGATGAGGTTTATGCCGAACTTTTACCAGAAGATAAAGTTAAGGTGATCAAAAGGCTGAAAAAACACGATCAAACCGTAGCCATGGTGGGTGATGGTATCAATGACGCCCCAGCTTTGGCAACCGCATCTGTGGGAATTGCCATGGGAACTGCTGGGAGTGATGTGGCTTTAGAAACCGCCGATGTGGTATTAATGGCAGATCGTTTGGACAAGTTAACGGCTGCGGTTCGTTTAGGTCGTCGTGTGACTCAGGTGGTTACCCAAAATATTGGGTTTGCTTTGTGTAGTATTGGTTTGTTATTAGTGGCTAATTTTACGATTGGCATTAGCCTTCCCCTCGGCGTTATTGGACATGAAGGTTCTACTATACTGGTGATTCTGAGTGGTTTACGCTTGCTTAGAAACTAGACGACGATGCGCGACAGAGGGGGACACCAAAATCAGGGAAGGGCGAGGATCACCATTGTAGAGACGTTGTATGCAAGGTCTCTACATAAATTCTGTACGCTGTGCTAAGAAATGTTAAGGAGTCTCAAATTCTGACTGTTCCCTGTTCACTGTTCACTGTTCAATAGCTAAGGTAGAAAGATAGTTTGTTGACATCCTCCCCGGCGTGAAACGCACGGGGATTCCTACCAGTCGAACAATTTTAATTGCTCGTACTCTCGGCGGGTTGACGGCTCACCACACACTGCCCCATCTGAGGTCTTACACGCGCTCCCCGTCCGTTTAACGTCGTGGATCTGCCCGACCCCGACTTGTTCTATATTTATCGACGCATTATCGTCTCTATCGTGCAACTTGCCACAGTTGAGACAGATAACCTCTCTAACACAAAGGTCTAATTTGCCCCATCTATAGCCGCACTCAGAACAATACTGACTGGTTGGCTCCCATCGACTAATAACCGCAAAATCGCGATTATATTTATCGGACTTAGCCGAGCACATTGTACGAAACTCTCTCCAGCCAGCCTGACTAATTGCTCTAGCGAGACGACGATTTTTTAGCATTCCGGAAACATTCAAATTTTCCAAAGCAATCACTTGGTTTTCGTTGACCACTTGGGTGGATAACTTATGCAGAAAGTCTTGGCGCTTATCCCTTATTCTTACATTCAGCTTGGCACAGGCAAGTCGCATTCGCTCATGCCGGTTGGTACCCTTTTGGCGTTTAGCTAAACGTCGTTGAGAGCGTCTGAGCTTTCTGTCTAGTCGAGAATAATCTGGACTATTGATTTTCTCACCATTAGAACAAGATGCAAAAGTTTTAAGCCCTAAATCAATCCCGATAGAAGGGTGTTGGGCAAGTCTTGCCTCCGATTCTATCTCAACCACAAAGCTGAGAAAATAACGATTGGCGCAATCTTTGATCACTGTTACTGAGCTAGGAACAGATGGCAAGGGTCTCGACCATTTCGTTTTGATGTCGCCAATCTTGGCTAGATAGACCCGATCTTGTTTAACTTTAAATCCACCCTTTCTGAATCTTGCCGTCTGCTTAGAACGGCGAGACTTAAACCTGGGTGGATTAACTTTTTTTCCTTTTCTGTTCCCCTTAAGGGATTGAAAGAAATTATTGAAGGCGACACCCAAATCAGCTATGGACTGCTGCAATGGAATATTTGAAACTTTGCTTAACCATTCCCGTTCCACCGTTTTCTTAGCCTGAGTGATGCAAATCTTCTGAAGCTCACTATTTTTGGGTAGAGACGCGCCATGGCGCGTCTCTACTGACTGCCGACATAGCGCCAATGCATCATTCCACACCACACGGACACAACCAAACAATTGGGCTAAGGATTTCCGTTGTCCAGGCGTGGGATAAATTCGGTAGGAATATCTGGCTTTCATGGTGTTATTATATATTAGTCTTCGTTATGGGCAAGCCGGATACAGAAAACCCAGCCAAACCCACCTTTGGAGTCCTAGTGCAAGAAGGCAGGAGGCAGGAGGCAGTGGTTCGACAGGCTCACCAACCAGGCAGAAGGGCAGAAGGCTTATACAATAAGACGCGAGCACCTTTTTTAACTGGAGAGTTACTTCCGCCGCGCTGGTCTAGCTACTTTGCGGTTTCTGTCGGTGGATGTCCTCTTGAAGTGCTGAAAAACTACATCAAAAATCAAAGCCGTCCTGGAAGGACGGGGCTTGAAACCCATTAATTCCGGTCACGTTCCACCGGATCAGGATTCGCCGTTGCCGTAGCGGTTAGCCCAATGATGTATTCATCGCCGTTGAGTTACCGTAGTTAAGTGGAATGTCACTGACTGGTATGCTGGTGGGCAATGCCCACCCTACGGCATATCAAGGGTTTTGGCGATTGTACAATGCTTATTGAGCGTGCCATTCTAGTTAAGTACGAGAGTCACTGTACAAGCCTAGAGTTCAGCCTAGCTGTTCGTTCCCTGCCAGTTAGGGAAGATTCTCCTTTTCGATTGTCAGGTGTACATTTACTAATCTGGGAAACATTTTCACCAATGTCTCCAAGCCAATACTACAGCATCACCCACCGACTATGCAGACTATCGAAAAGACAGAAACCAAACTCCTAGAGCTGAAAACCCGCCTGAGTGAGATTAACGATATTGAAGCCGCCGCGTCTTTGTTGTACTGGGATCAGGCAACCTATATGCCGCCTAAAGGTGCAGCCGCTCGTGGACGGCAGTTAGCAACGTTGCAACAAATTTCTCATAGTAAATTTACTGATCCAGCCATGGGTCAGCTTCTAGAGGACTTACGTTCCCTAGAAACCCGTTTTCCCTACGATTCGGATGAAGCCAGTTTAGTGCGGGTTACCCGTCGCAAATATGAGCGGGCGGCGCGGGTTCCCGCCACGTTTATGGCAAAATTTTCTCGCCATCGCACTGATACGTATGGGGCGTGGGTGGCGGCGCGACCGGACAATAATTTTGCCGCCGTTGCACCCTATCTGGAAAAAACCCTGGAGTTGAGCCGGGAATTGGCGAACTTTTTCCCCGGATATGACCATATTGCTGATCCGTTAATTGATTTTGCCGATTATGGCATGCAAGCGGGCTTTTTGCGATCGCTGTTTGCTCAGTTGCGAGAGGAATTGGTACCGATTGTGGAAGCGATTACCGCTCAACCGATGACGGATGATAGTTGTTTGCATCAGTATTATCCGGCGCAAGACCAGTTGGCATTTACGCTGAAAATCATTGAGCAGTTAGGGTATGACTTCCAACGGGGACGACAAGATCAAACCCATCACCCGTTTATGATTAACTTCTCTACAGAGGATGTCCGAATTACCACTCGCGTCTATGACAATGACCTCGGACAGGCGCTGTTTAGTAGTATTCATGAAATGGGTCATGGGTTGTATGAGCAAGGGATTAGCCCCACTTTAGAAGGAACACCCTTAGCCGGCGGGACTTCGGCAGGGATTCATGAAAGTCAATCTCGATTGTGGGAAAATATCGTCGGGCGCAGTCGCGGCTTTTGGCAATTCTTCTATCCCCAACTACAAGCCGCCTTTCCCCATCAGCTTAAGGATGTTTCCTTAGAGACATTTTACCGAGCCATCAACAAAGTCGTGCGATCGCTGATTCGCACGGATGCGGATGAGGTGACATACAACCTGCATGTGATGATCCGCTTTGACTTAGAACTGGACTTGCTAGAAGGGAAATTAGCCGTCCGAGACTTACCGGAAGCCTGGAGAGAACGGTATCGGTCTGATTTAGGCATTGTCCCCGAAACAGATACCGATGGCGTCCTGCAAGATGTTCACTGGTATACCAGTCAAATTGGCGGTGTGTTCCAATGCTATACTCTGGGCAACTTGATGAGCGCCCAAATTTTTGACGCCGCCTTAGCCGCTCATCCGGAAATCTTAGCTAAGATTGAGCAAGGACAATTCAGTACCTTGCATAATTGGTTAAGAGAAAACATATACCAACATGGTTGCAAGTACACGGCGGCTGAATTAATCAAGGGCGTCACTGGTGCAGATTTGCACATCGCTCCATTCATCCGTTATATCCGGCAAAAGTACGGGCAACTTTACGATCTGTAAAGATTGCTTGATTTTTTCTGTGTGGCTCAACCGCATAAAACACTTGTGCAGCAAGGTGTTCATTCACTGACCTGCTTAATCACCTCTGTTACCCCGCGCCCGAAAAAAAGTGGTTACTCTGCTGTTACCACTTTGGAGTAGGGCGTTTTTCCGGAGTCATACCTCTCGACGTCTATCCTTTTTGAAGAAAGTGCTTGGGACAGTGTAATGCTCAATCTAATCCAGAACGTACTCGATTGTGAAGAACGCAATGATTTACGCCAATTTGCCAGTCAACTAAAACAGTCAGGACCCCGGTATCTACTGCGAAACGATATTCTGTCTGATTTTAGTAAATACTGCGCTGACAAACAAAAACCGGACTATTTTTATCATTCGTCGAATCTAGGACGATTGATTTATTATACCCAGGAAATTATTCTCGATGAGGAAAGTCTCTACCTGATCATCCGACCCAAGATTGCCGAACAAGAAGCGTTTCAAATTCTAGAAGACTTAACCGTTGAGCCGATCACGATTCAAACACTGCTCGATGTGCGCGATCGCTTCGTCAATCATTATCGTCCTAATGAAGGGGATGTCCTGGAACTGGATTTTAAGCCATTCTACGACTATAGTCCAATTATTCGGGACTCGAAAAACATTGGCAAGGGGGTTCAGTTTCTGAATCGTTTCCTATCCAGTAAACTGTTTCAAGATCCGCGCCAATGGCAAGAATCGTTATTCAATTTTCTCAGTCTCCATGAAGTGCAAGGGACTCAACTGCTAATTAATGGGCGAATTAAAAGCCAACAGCAGCTTTCTGATCAGGTAAAAATAGCCCTGGGATTTGTGGGCGATCGCCCCGATGATGAACCCTATGAAAGTTTTCGTTTCAAGCTGCAAGACATGGGGTTTGAAGCGGGTTGGGGGAATACCGCCAGTCGCGTCCGAGAAACCCTAGAAATCCTGGATGAACTGATTGATTCTCCGGATCACCAAGGACTGGAAAAATTTCTGTCCCGCATCCCGATGATTTTTCGGATTGTCTTAGTTTCCATCCACGGTTGGTTTGGACAAGAAGGCGTTTTAGGGCGTCCCGATACCGGGGGTCAAGTGGTTTATGTGCTGGATCAAGCCCGGAGTTTGGAAAAGCAACTGCAAGAAGATATTAAACTGGCTGGGTTGGAGTTGCTGAATGTCAAGCCCAAAGTGATCATTCTTTCCCGGTTAATTCCCAACAATGATGGCACGCGCTGTAATGAACGCTTAGAAAAAGTTCATGGCACCGATAATGCTTGGATATTGCGGGTTCCCTTGCGAGAATTCAATCCAAACTATACCCAGAACTGGATTTCTCGGTTTGAGATTTGGCCCTATCTGGAAACCTACGCGATTGATGCGGAGAAAGAACTCCGGGCAGAATTTCAAGGGGTTCCTGATTTCATTGTTGGCAACTATTCAGATGGCAACTTGGTGGCATTTCTCCTATCCCGCCGCATGGATGTAACCCAGTGTATTGTTGCTCATGCCTTGGAAAAGTCTAAATACCTATTCAGTAATCTCTACTGGCAGGAATTAGAAGACCAATATCATTTCTCGATCCAATTTACCGCTGATTTGATTGCCATGAATGCGGCAAACTTTATTATCAGCAGTACCTATCAAGAGATTGTCGGCAAACCGGATAGTGTGGGTCAGTATGAATCCTACCAGAATTTCACCATGCCGGATTTGTATCATGTAGTGAATGGGATTGAGTTATTTTCACCCAAGTTTAATGTGGTGCCGCCGGGAGTGAATGAACAGATTTACTTCCCGTATACTCAGAGTGAGGATCGGGTGCCTCGCGATTGTGAACGGTTAGAGGAGTTACTGTTTACCTTAGATGATCCGACTCAAGTCTATGGCACGTTAGATGATCCGACAAAGCGTCCCCTCTTCTCTATAGCGCGTCTTGACCGGATTAAAAATCTTACCGGGTTAACTGAATGTTTTGGCAAGAGTAAAGCGTTACAAGAGCAGTGTAACCTGATTTTCGTCGCCGGAAAATTACGCACGGAAGACTCGACAGATAACGAAGAACGGGATGAAATCGTTAAACTTTACCGTCTGATTGACGAGTACAATTTACACGGTAAGGTTCGCTGGTTAGGCGTGCGTTTACCCAAGCGGGATTCAGGGGAAATCTATCGCGTGATTGCGGATCACCGAGGGATTTTTGTTCAACCTGCGCTGTTTGAAGCGTTTGGTTTGACCATTTTAGAAGCGATGATTTCCGGGTTGCCCACGTTTGGCACCCAGTTTGGTGGTCCGTTGGAGATTATTCAGGATAAGGTGAATGGGTTCTTAATTAACCCCACGAACCTGGAAGATACTGCCCAGAAGATTTTAGAGTTTCTCTCTAAATGTGAACAAAATCCAGATTATTGGTTGGAGATTTCCAATCGGGGAATGGAACGGGTGTATAGTACCTATACCTGGAAGATTCACACCAGCCGCCTTTTATCGTTGGCGCGGATTTATGGGTTTTGGAATTATACCTCGAAAGAAGATCGGGAGGATTTGTTGCGGTATATTGAGGCATTGTTCTATCTGATTTACAAGCCTCGCGCCCAACAGTTGTTAGAAGCACATCTGAAGCGCTGATTGTTGGGCGAGGAGATAGATACAGCAGATTTCAGGTTGATGAGGTACAGTCTTCTAAGCAAGATCCCCGACTTCTT
>CAZNNK010000156.1:0-9980 GCA_964574085.1 uncultured Coleofasciculus sp. | reverse complement strand
GCGCTGGAGTTATTGGCGGTAATGGAAACCTGTATTATTTATTACTAAAAGCTCCCAGATAATTGTTTGTAGTTGCGCTTTAGCGCCATAAACCCTTGCATCCCCTACTCCAAAGTATAGCCTTACCAAGGAAGGTTAGGACATTTTTACTGTTGCCTGTTGTCTGTTGCCTGTTGCCTTTTAGGATAAACTTATGTTCTAACGTGTGTGCGTAGTGCTATAAGCTTTGTATAAACTGGGTTCTTATGGAAATTGAGGATTGAGGTGACAGTCTACCCAAAGGTAGCCGCCGCTAAATCAATATCCATATCTTCAGGTAGTTCAAAGCGAGAGAGGAAACGTTTAAGCGTAGCAAAGCGATAACCTACCAACAAGCCCTGATGCGAGGGATTTCGGGGATCACCATTTCCTTTGAGTACCTCAACTAATGGTTTTGGAGGTTGGGAACGGTGGAGAATGCGATTATGCGATTTGCCTAAGGAACAGCCTTCCCAAAACTGGATACGTTTTTCTGGATGGGGTGAAAAGTCTTGGATATATACCTCAATCGCATTTTCCAGAAACTGTAGCATCTGCTGCACTTGCGATCGGTTTTGTTGCCAAAGTTGACTATCGGGGTAATACTCTTGAATCACTTGGCAGGTTAACTGCAGACTTTGTAACGTCGCTTTAAGTTGGTATTGCTGACTTAAAACGAATCCATCCAGATCAGGTGATGACATAACGGTTCACTGAGAGTTAGATTGATTAGCACTATGCTATTGGGCATTGCCTATCCAGATTTAGGCAAAGAGAACAGGCAATAGGAACTATGTAATTTCAATCATCATAGCTTGAAAGACATGTTTGTAGTTGTGCTGTCTTCACCATAAACGTTCGCATTCCTTACTCCCAAGTAAGCTTTGATCAATTGGGTTCTGGCGACAGTCGTCAAGCACCCAAATCTTGAACAATGGTGCGTTACGCTGCGCTAACGCACCCTACTGGCTGACTTTAGAGTTTGTAGTAAGCGCTGTCTTCGCTTCTGGCACGCTTCGTGCCTACTACGAACCCAGCTTAAGTCAGTTCCATTCGACTTTGGAGTAATCTAATGGTTTAACAATAACGTTTCTGGTTTTATGGATACCAGCCAACCCCCCCAGACAAGAGCGCAACGGATTGACCATATTATCGAACAGCGCCAACCCCTAGTCCAAGACATACAACAGGTAAAAAGCCATCTCGCTCAACTTGCCTCCGCCTTGGGCGAATTAGAACGGTATCGCCAACGGCTGGAGGTATCGTTCGGTGAGAGTGAAATCCACGATAAATTAAATATCATTCATCTCTCTTATCTACTCCAACAGCTTCAAGTTGAATCCGATAATTTGCATAGTCTGCAAAAACGATTCTCACGTCCTACTTTAAATATTGGTGTTGTCGGATTAATGGGACAGGGAAAAAGTACATTACTGAAAACTTTAAGTGGACTCACCGATAATGAAATTCCGGCACTAGAGGGAGGCGCTTGCACGGCGGTTCGCAGTACAATTGAAAATCGACAAGAGGAATCCTCCTCTACTCCTGATTTAGCAGAAAATACGGTTCAATTTAATGGCGTTGGCTCTAGTTTATATGGTATTCAGGAGCAGATGGTTTTACCTAAACCTAATCCCTCTGTTCACGTTGAAGTCACGCTGCATTCGGAATCATCTTTTTTAAATGAAGTCATTTATCCCTATTACGATGAACTGGGTTTGACGGAAAAACCGTATAGCTTAGAGGAGTTCGCGAACCAGGTATTTCCCGAAGAAGAAGTAGCCGGAGCGAGTCATGAAGAGATGTACAAACGCCTGTGTGATGACTACCATCGGAATCTTAATCAGTATCGATCATTGATTCGATCTGGGAATCCGCGATCGCTAAAAATTCAGGCGGCAGAAATTACCGATTATGTGATGCAAAAGCGGGATGGTACTCAGCAGAATCATTTAATCACGTTCAAACACCTAGCGGTGAAAGAAGTTAAGATCGTTTGTCCGTTTCAAAATCCGGATGTGGGCAACATTGCTTTAGTAGATGTTCCCGGTTTAGGTGACTCCAAGTTAGGCGATGAAACGCTGATGTTAGAAACCTTGGGTAATGATGTTGATGTAGTTTTGTTTATTAAACGACCTGATCCGCAGCGTTATCAATGGCAACGCCTGGATACTCAGTTATATGATAAAGCAGCGCAAGCGCTGAATGATCTAGAAAAACGGTCATTTATGATTTTAAATTATAGTCGCAGAACAGAGAATCTCAGAGCCTGTCAACGTCTTAAACAAAATATTGATACGCTTCAAGTCGTACAGACTGAAATAGCAGATTGTTCTGATCCAGATGATGCGAACCGAGTCTTTAATCAGGTTTTAGACTATCTCACGGTGAATATTCAAGACTTGGATAAACGATACGCGAGTCGTTGCCAACGTAACCTGGAACAATTGCATCAGCAGATTCAGCAAGCACTGGAAAAATCGACTCAAGCCTTAGGATACAATTCGGGTGAATCTCGCCAATTTAGACGATTATTTGAGCAACTGTCTCAGGAACTGATCCAAGGTCTTTTAGAACTAAGAAATCAACTGAAAGAGCAATGTGAAGCCATTGATCCAGATTTTCAAGTGGCGGTGCAATCCGCCTTGAAAAACTGTCAAACCGATAAAGGGATTCCAGAGACGGATCAGGAGATTATCAGCCGCAGTTGTGAGTTCGAGTTTAAAGAATCTTATCAAGCCATCTACCGCGTTTACATTCGGGAACTGCGAATTCATTTATCGCGGCATTTTTTACAAGTGGATCAAGGATTAAGACTATCGATTGATAAAGTGAAATCGTTAGTCACTGATGTGTTAGTTAATCAAGGTCAGTTGGGTGAATTAACCTCAACCAGAGGGGCTGAGTTTCTCAAAGACATGGCAGATTTACTAGGACAACGGGGAAACCAACTAGAGTTAGGGTTTAGAACGCTTTGGGAGCTCGAGTTTTCCTATGGGAGTGTTCTATTACATTTAATTCGCAAACAGCTTGATGAAATTCTGCAATCAGATATTGATTTAAGTCTGGCGGAAGTTTTCGGTATTTTACCTGATCCGTCCAATGCTTCAGAGGTACTCAGAAATCTGGAAAAGCTGCATGAGCAAGCAGTGGCGGCTGGTCAGGAAACGTTAAATAGTTGGCTAACTGCACCCAGTCAAGCTCGTTATTATATGGTGCAGGAATTTATCGATTTAGTTATTTATGCCAGAGATATGAAGCGGGAGTGGGAAATTTTTCTGAGTGATGAGGATATTCGCTCCAAGGTTTGGTTAGAATTCAAGGAGTTAGAAACCCGGAAGCAAGACCAACAAAATTGGCGTCAGGCGGTGGCAAGAGTGGCAACAATGAATCAGGCATCAGCGATGATGTTTATCAGTCAATTGTAGGAGCGACTTTATACACAACAAGTGCTTTCGTTTTTACACTATAACAGTCTTGCATCCTGGTATTTTCGCATCCATGAGCGTAGCATCTTACCTCAACAGGGGGTTAATATCATGTCCGCCAAAATAACCGTAATATCCTTCTTCCTTGCAACGAAAGCTCCTTCCCTTCTGCCCTGGAGCCTTCTGCCCTCTGCCTTGTCTCCACCTAAATGTAAGTATTCAACCGGACATAATATAAAACCATTGCAAGAAAGCCTATTCCCTATTCCCTCTCCCCACCACAAGACTCCCTGTAGCAGACCCTAAGTCGGTGGACACAATAAAAGTCGGGCGGTGGAGAACTCGCTGCCCGAAAAGAAGCAAGCTACGTCCTTTGTCATACTCAAGGGAGCGAACAGCAAGCTACGTCATTTGTCTGTCAGGGATGGATAAATGATATAGTCTAATCAGCAAAAATACTTAGTTAAACGAGAATCTATGACTTTTTTGCAACTTGCCGTCATTACCTGTCTCGCCTTTGTGTTGATCAAATTTACCGCTTCTCTGTTTGGCTATGGCAATAATCGCGTCTTAAATAGTTTGGTTACAGCCATCCTCGCCATCTTTGTCACCTTTGAACTGGTGAAGCTGGTGCAGGCAATCTTCGTCAAATTAGGATAGGACGCTGAAGATCCCCCATCAGTAGGTGGGGACAATTAAAGTAAGCCATTCCAGGATGGGGCGGTTAAAACCGCATCTACACAAACAAAACCTGCCTTCGCAGGTTTCTAAATCGTGATGTTTTCCTACACGCTCCCCTACAGGTACAGTATAGGCGTCCTTTGTCGCCGTTTTAGAACCCACATTCGGCAGATATTTAAACGGGATTCATAGCGATGAATTTGAACAAACACAAGGCTACAATGCTGTAGGGGCGACTCGCCTGCATCAATGAACACCACCCATCCACTCAATTGTATCGGGTCGCCCTTTACTCAAACGGCGCCTGAATTCCAAACCCGCGATCGCATCCGACCCCACCCCGATATAAGAAGGATATACCATAAAACAATACCCAGACTTTCACGGTATGTAGCGCAATGTTTGTAGGGGCGGGTTTCACTATTATCTTTTCGGTTGCACCCAGATGTAACTAAACCCGCCCAGACGCGCCATGGCGCGTCTCTACAATAGTGAACAATCACAAACAATACCCCCTTTCCCACAAGCCAATGGTGAAGCAGTTTTGGCGCTGGCTGATGCGGCTAATTCAGCCCCTATTACCCCCCTTCCTCAAACAGAAACCACACAGGCGGGTGAAACGTCAACGCCTCAGTGATGCAGACTATCAGCAGCTATTTCTGCAACTGCTAACGGGGGTGAGTCAGGGATGGAACTCAGAAGAGGTATTCCAACATTTAGGACATCGGATGAATGACCGCTATTTTAAAGCGTGGCTGCGAGAGGATGGGAAGCGGTTACGGAAATTGCCAGAGGCGGATCATCAGTTGGCGTCGCAGTTAGTGCGGTTGAGTCGGTTAGGGTGTGGGGAATTCGGGGAAATTGCCGCAGAGATTGGTAGGGATTTGTTAATGAAACCTGCGGGGAAAGGGGAGGAAGTGGCGGCGGTGGAACCAAAGAATAAGGTATCGGCTGAGAAATCACCTCAAGACTCGATTAGTTCTATTGAAAAATTTGATAGTGATGAGGCACAAGCGTGGTTTAATCAAGGGCTTCAGCAAGCTTTCGCTGGGGATTTTCTCGGTGCTGTCGCATCTTTTGAGAAAGCTATTCAAATCAAACCCAACAATCATAAAGCTTGGCTAAACCGAGGGGATTCCGTCAGATCCTTCCAACACTATAATCCCAAAGCGGCGACTGTTTTACAGTTAAAATTCCCCAATGTATCCCCAATCTTGCCTAATCCTAATTTGACTCAACGCGGTTATCAAGGAGAGTTGTTATCGTATAAGGAAGGCTTACAGCATTGTTCCCAAGACACTCATCCCGAAGGTTGGGGTTTATTGCATCAAGCCATAGGAATCGCCCATTATCAGCAAGGAAAGTACCAGCGCAATTACCGCGACTATTGGCATAAAGCCGTAACCGAATATCACCAAGCCTTGATTACCCTCACCCCAGACGCATATCCTGAACTACATTTAAAGGTTATCCAAGACTTAATTCGCGTCTTATCGGGCTTAAACCAAGACACAGAAGTTAAGGAATGGCGCAACCAAGGCTTAAAGGTATTCCAGACGCTATTAAATAGTCAAAAATCCACGTTCCAGAAACACCAACTCCTGACTAAATTCTTTCCCTTCTCCCAAATGCGGGTCGATGTTTTAGTCGAAGAGGGTGAACCTATCTTGGCATTAGAAACCGCCGAGATGAATAAGAATCTCTATCTCACCTGGATACTTGATAACCAAAATGAAACCACGCTTAGTCCCGATTATCGCCAGATTCAATCCCTCACTAATCGCACAACCGCGATTGTTTATTGGCATCTGAGTCCAAATGCCCTGACGACATTTATTATTAAACACAATAGCGAGAATCCGATTATTATTGATGCACCTCTCTCCGCGTCGGGGGAAGTCAAGGGGATTAAACCTTTAGAGGATTGGATTAAAATCTGGGATGACTCCTATCAAGAGTATCGGAAGAATCCCCCCCAGCCCCCCTTTGAAAGGGGGGAGAAAGAACAATGCTTTGGGGAAAAGGGGGAGGAAGAATTGGGGCAATCTTGGCAGGATAACTTACCGAACTTACTCGAAAAATTACAGCATATCCTGAATATTCCCGCTATTTTAACTCAACTCAATTCCGAATCCATCACCAATCCCACCCCTCAAATTCAAAATCTCATTCTGATTCCCCACCGCGACTTACACCGCTTCCCTCTCCATGCATTATTTCCCGATACATTCACGATTACCTATCTCCCCAGCGCCCAAATTGGACTCAATTTAAATAACCGTGGAGAGATACACCCTATTTTGCCGCTACTGATTGATTCTCCCCCTCACCAAAACTGTAAACCGCTTCCCAACGCCGTTATTGAATCAGCCGCGATTGCCCAATTGTTCCCCAATTCTCAGCGCATTTCCGGTGAGCAAGCCACGAAAACCACGGTTACTAATGCTCTTAACGGAAATTACACTATCTTCCACTTTAGCGGACATGGAACGTATGATCACGAGACACCCCAAAACTCAGCTTTACTCCTCAATTATCAGGATAAATTAACGATTAATGATATCCGTCAGCTTTGCTTAAATTCCTATTACCTCGTCACCCTCGCTGCCTGTGAAACGGCGCTCACCGGAAGAGAAACGATTGAAAAAGATTATGTGGGATTAGTCAGTGCGTTTGTTTATCAAGGGGTTTCCCATGTCTTGAGTACGCTGTGGATAATTCTTGATGATATGAGTAGTTCACTGTTCATCGTTCATTTTTACTGTCAACTGAAAAAGGGTAAACCGCCTGGGGTAGCGTTGGCGAAGACTCAAAACTGGTTAAAGAATCTCACCTATCAGGAGTTGGCGCTGTATTATCAGGAGATTTATCAACAACTACCGGAAGAAGAAAATAACCTCCGCCCCAAGATTAGAGATGAATTGGGCAAAATCCGTGACATGGAACCCGATAAGCATCAGGAAAAACCATTTCAACATCCCTATTATTGGGCGGCGTTTACGATTACAGGTGCGCCACCCGATAATTCATGATACCCGTAGGGGCGCACCGACGTGCGCCCTTTACCAACGCACGATGGCGGACTAACACAGTTTTGTAGTGAGGGCTTTAGCCCTCTCCAGCTATGCGTTAAAGCACTAAAGTGCTTACTACGAGCCAACGCGACGTGCGCTCTTTACCAACCTACGCCTAATTTAACCGTAAATTAGCGATGGTGCGTTACGCTTCGCTAACGCACCCTACAATTTTGCTTGTTGATGAGTATCAAACGCTCATTCACCATGGGTGGGCGCACGTCGGTAAGATGAGGGCGCACGTCGGTGCGCCCCTACGGTTCGTTCAATGCTGAATAGCCATATTGGATGAGAGAATAAGGTAAGGTGAATGGAGAACCTTACCGATGAATGACTATCACCAACAATTACTAACCGCCTTCCTGAATGGTTTAGCCCAATTAGAACAACCGTTACCGCCAGAGGTGCAGTCTCAACTTCATGATTTAGCCGAACAGATGAAAGCCAATCCCCATACCATTGGCAATCTGGATAGAATTGCAGAACGCTATCCTCCCCTCGATACTCTGTATCATCAGGAATGTCATCAACTTGAGAATAATGTAGGAGTTCGCAATAAAGGATTACCCCCCCTTCCCATCCCCAACGAAGCTACCCAAGAACTCACGAATTCCGCCATTGATATCTTTAGCGCTCCTGATTCTGTGGAACAAGCCAAGACTAAAAGAAATCCCAATCTTCTCAAACGGATTTGGCAAGCGATTCGGGGTGAAAACTGAGTATGTCTGATGCAATTATCTATCCCAGTATTGACCTCTTCCTTTATGATCTCAAGGAAGGATTAGGTCAAGATGCTAAACAAATTGACCAAAATCGCCGCCGATTCTGGCAGAAAGTCTATGGTGATTTAGATGAAACCAGCTTTGAGGAAACCTACCGCAAACTGTCCTCCACTCACACTCTTGATTCGGGCATTATTCCCTTACTAGAAACCCGACGTAGAGACTTTCCTGATCCCTTCGATGGGTACTACGAACCCCTCCAATTAAATGATACCTACGCTCTCCAGGTTGATTATTCTGGAAAACTCGATGCCAATGGTCAAGCCAATGATGACCCTCAACCTCTCCACAATAAACCCTTCTATCACTTAAAACAAAACCTAATTCAACGCCTATCCCAACAAACGGGAACCCTCGGACAAACCTGGTTACTCTGGGGTCAACTGACTACCCCCAAAACCGATACAGAGATTGAACAAATCGCCCAAGATTGCTACACCCAAATTCTCAGTAATTATAACTGGAACCGAGACATTATCGGCAAAGGACAGTTAAACGGCGCTACTCTATTTGAACTCTGGTATCGTCCCCCTAATCCCGGCTTATCCCCTGCCGATTTTTGGCAATTTTATCGCCAAGAAAGCTATCATCTATTCATCTGGCTCTTTCCCCACGACTCCAGCCCAGATGCGATGCGAACCCAGGTACAAGCCACCTATTATGACGGGTTGCGCTTGTTTCAATACCGCCATAAAATCGTCTGGTCGTATTACCAAAGCCAAGCCCAGAAATCTGACCTTAAAGGAAAATACGAGGATATTCAACCCGCGATTCACAAAATTCAACAGATGACTGAACAATGTGAAAAAAACCGGATTAGGTTGGGACATTTGCAAAAAACAATGAAAAAACACTTGATTAATTTATCGCAGTATGCTATTGCTTTAAACGCCCTACAAAACCAAAGCCGTACCCTAACGATTAACCTGGAAAACTATCAGTATCGGCTGCAAAGTATGCAGAAAAAGTATCCAACGAGTGACTTAACGGTTCTGGAAGAATTCAGCAGTGAACTCTACGCCCAGAAATACCAGCGCCAAGTCGCTTCCGACTGTGAGAACTTCCAACCCGGACTCACGTTGCTAGAGAACCTGAATAGTACCCTACAAGGGATTATCAACGTAGAGCAAACCAAGAGCGATCGCGCCCTCAATAATACCATTGCCTTAGCTGGGATTGTGCTGGGGATTAGCGGCTTAACGGCTACGGCGATTTCCGTACAACAACCCCAACCGAAATCCTACACCGATGTTTCATTTGTATCCTCACCCATCTTTATCTGGAGTCTCGGTTTAAGCGCCCCGTTTCTCATCGCCCTCCTCTATCGTCTCATCGCCCATCTGTGGCGGCGTTAAATCGGTGTTAGGTGGAATGGAACTGACTTAAGGTTGGTGGGCAATGCCCACCCTACGGTATTAGGACTTAATAATATAGTCCGCGTAGGCGGACTTTGTTTGTGTAGCCGCGATTTTAATCGCCGTGGTAAAAAGGGGTTTCCAATGGCGGATTTGGTGTCACCGCCCATCCCAAGCGAGTAGGCTGCTGGTAAATCCGTTTCAGCGTGTTGATATCCCGCACGGAGATTTCCGGCGGATAGCGAACTTGGGAATAGTACATCGTATCTGTTTCCACCGGAGAATGACCCCAAATCCCCAACGCATGTCCGAGTTCATGACGAGCCGTGGCTAGGGTATAGTCTACCGTTTGGTGGGGACTCAGAGCAATGGTAAACTTGTGCGCTAGAATACGTTGTGATTCCTCAACGCCGGGACGCAGATAAAATTCGTAGCGAGTTTCTGCGGTACGGGCGCGAATGTTCTCAAATCGTTGGGTTTCGCGGTTAAACGAGGCTTGTAAAGGAGGGCGCGATCGCACAATGGTAATATCCGCAACTTCTGCCTCAGAAACCACCTGTAAGGGTAAATAGACAGTCCATTCCTCTACGGCTTGTAAAACCGCCTTGTACCAATCGTGGAATCGTTTAGCACTAGCCGAGG
>CAZNNK010000155.1:0-9993 GCA_964574085.1 uncultured Coleofasciculus sp. | reverse complement strand
AAATAGAATCACCTCATCCTGAAAGAATCCCAAGGGCGTCTGACAACGTACTGGATAACGCCCCTGTAACGTCGTGGTGAGGCGATCCGTCAACTCTCGACGATTATCCGCATTCGCTGCCAAAATTAAAAGGGCTGGCGTCGGATAGCGATCGCGCCGCTTTTGGCGGACAATGGCAGAAGATAACGGACGCGATCGACCCCATCCCGCTTCCACCCACTGGCGAAACAGAGTCACCAGCCGAGTTGTTTTGCCCGTGCGAGTGCCACCACTAATCCAAATCGAATCAGAAACCACGAGTTCTCCTAGGGTGAATCTGTTACTATACCACCTAAAGTAGACTATATTCATTCTGGCTTAATTGAGAGCCAGGATCATTCCGGACTATTTTTTATTGAGATTTTTAGCCGTTTCGATGAAGCTACCCTCTATTTTACGTCTGGCTAACCAATGGTTCTCGGATACTCCCGAAAGAGCCTTAGATCAAGCTTACAAAGCCGCATTAACCATTAAATCCATTGAGGATGAGCATTTTAATGGGCAAAAAATTGACCGTCGCTCTAGTCAACATAGTGATAGCGTTATTTCCTATTTTGAGGCTGACTTAAAGAAATACTTAAATACGATTCGCGTTCGCTTACAGGAATTTAGAACCAGTCGGTCAATTCTGCGGATTTCTGAGCCAACTAAAATGAATGGATTACTCGGTTCTAGAGAAAATTTAGCCCGGTATGACCCCATTGAATTAACCGAGAAACAAGCCATTATCATTGAAAAGCTTAACTTTATTGATGACATCTTAAAACGATATTCCGAACCAGAGCCATCCTCCCTTTCTTTAATCCCGCTATCCGCCAATCAAGTCGCTCAAGCCAATGGCAATCCCAGAACGACAGCCAATGCCAAAACCTTATCCCAGTTGCAGCAGGCTAGCGTGAATCCCCAAAATGATGCATTAGAAACGGTATCGGATAAAACGGGTGTAGTGCCTCGGTCAATTCTGCGAACCGTCAACCGACTACAGCGAGAACTTGATCCCAAAGCCGAAGAGGAAGTTGTCAAGAAGTTTCGCACGTCTCGCGACAAAACTTTAATTTCGATCAAGTTCATTTTAACGCTGATTATTGTTCCCATTTTAGCCCATCAGGTAGCTAAAACTTTCGTCGTGGGACCCATTGTTGACTCGTTTCGCTCAGAAAATGAACCGGGTATTTTTTTAAATATTGACATGAAGGAAGAAGCCTTCACCGAACTCCAGCGGTTTGAAGAGGAACTGCATTTTCAAAGCTTATTGGGAATGGCACCGAAGTTATCTTCTGAAGAAATGGAAGAACGGCTGAGAGAAAAAGCCACAGAACTAGCTGAAGATTATCAATATCGCAGTTCTGATGCGATTAAGAATATTTTTTCTGATTTAATTTCTCTGCTTTGTTTTGCGGGAGTAATTGTGACCAGTAAAGCCGATTTTGTGGTGTTAAAATCCTTTATTGATGATATTGTCTACGGACTCAGTGATAGCGCCAAAGCCTTTATCATTATTTTGTTTACCGACATGTTTGTCGGATTTCACTCTCCCCACGGTTGGGAAGTGATCCTGGCGGCAATTTCTCGACATTTTGGGATTCCCGAAAATCATGATTTTATCTTTTTGTTTATTGCCACATTTCCAGTGATTCTCGATTCGGTGATTAAATATTGGATTTTCCGCTATCTGAACCGAATTTCACCATCAGCGGTGGCAACTTATCGCAATATGAATGAATGATTTGGTCATTCGTTATTTGTCCTCCTTTTTTGTACTATAGCAGTCTACATGAGCGATTAGGACACAGCAAAATACTGAAACTTTGACCAGTCAATCTTTTCCCTTGGAGCCTTCTGCCCTCTGCCCTCTGCCTTTTGCTATAGGTCAAATAAAATGAGGTAAATCCATGATTCAAGCCTTGCAACCGCCGATTACGTTTGACGAGTTTATTGAGTGGTTACCAGAAGCCTCTGAATGCCGCTATGAGTTACACCGTGGGGTAATTGTTGAGATGCCAAAACCGAGAGGTAAGCCTTTAAGTTCAGCGACCTGAGATCCCTCAGTAACCTTGGCTTTTTCATAAGCAGGAAACTGGTCAATAATGCGTTGACTAGGAGCTGTATCTTGTCCATCATTAATCAGCTCAGGGTTTTCATATTGATCCGCGATAGCCTTGAGCGCTGCAATCTTATTTTTGTTTCTATGACCTTCGTAATGGATTTGAAGCCGTTGAGAATAATGCGTTGCAGCATGATTATTCTGCTGTTTTCACAGAAGGCGGTATTTGACTGGACACTTCATAAAATGTGGTCGTGGGGGGCTTGACAAATAAATGAGACATCTTCTCTAAAATCTGTTGGTATGCCTCATTTGTATTAGCGTCCATGTCTTCAAGATGATCCCAAAAAATAACGGCAATCCCTTTATCCGTGCCGGGTTCTCGCAGCATGTATGCCCCTTGAAATCCGTAAGTGTAGGTGGAGACGGCTTCTTCATAAAGCTGTTGGGCGTCTTCAAACTTACCGGGCTTAAATTCCCCGATCGCGACATAGGCATACTTATGTTTGAGGAAGTCTAGAAATTCGCTCATTATTACACTCCTTACTGATTAAGTCAACAACCAAGGACAAATGACAAAGGACAAAGGACAAAGGACTACTTTATGTTGCCATCAATGTGGCAACTTTGTGCAGAAGTTGGGCTGGTTCTACGGGTTTGGGTAAGTAATCGTCAACCAGGGTGTTGAGATCGTGCTGTTCATCGGCTGAGAGTGAGGATGTAATCAACGCCAACACTTTGATGTGCGCTGTGGTCGTCTTATGGTGGAGATAATAGCTGATCTCATATCCGTCCATTGCCGATAACTGCCAATCCACAATCACCGCATGGGGTTGCAGCAGTTCAATTTGCCTGACAGCCGTGGAACTTTCGATCAGCCAAACCAGATGATAGCCCGCTGCTGTGAGAATTTCACAGATGGCTGTGGCGCTGGCTTCATTATTTTCGATTAACACGATACTCCCTGGCATCGGCGATCCCTTTTCCGATGGGGTGGCTGATTTTGTTCCTCCTGGAACAACCGATTGGATCGGCAAGCAAACGGTAAAAACAGACCCTTTTCCCACCGTGGATTCAACGTCAATCGTACCACCATGGAGTTCGACCAATTGTTGGGTCAGGGCTAGCCCTAACCCTGTACCTTTGTAGGTTCGCTGATAGGTTGTCTCTAACTGCTGAAACTTTTGAAACATGAGGGGAATCTGGTCTTGGGGAATGCCAATCCCCGTGTCTTCAACTTGAAACACCGCTTGATTCTGTTCTCGCCACCCCCTTAAAGTAACCTGACCCCCAGCCGGAGTAAATTTTATCGCATTTCCCAATAAGTTAAACAGAATTTGCCGAAGTCGGCGTGAATCAGCCCGAAAGCGATCCTTATGGCTAGGGACTTGCCAATCTAGGGTTAATTCAACTTGACCACTGCGGGCTTGTGCTTTTAAGGATCGTAAGGTTTGCTGGGCGAGATACCGCAGGGAAAACTCGCTGATATTTAAAACGGCTTTCCCCGCCTCTAATTGGGAAAAATCGAGAATATCGTTAATGAGTGTCAGTAATTGTTCGCCGTTCGCTTGGATGGTTTGTAAATAACGCCGTTGCTTCTCCAGGGATACGGTTTGACTACCTCCCTCCCCCAATGACCAACGCAATAATGTTGCTGATAGTCCAATGACACAAGTCAGGGGTGTCCGCAACTCATGACTCATCGCCGCCAAAAATTCACTTTTGGCATGGTTAGCGGCTTGTGTGGCTTGCAGTGCATCTCGAAGTTCTTGGGTGCGTTCAATCACGCGCTGTTCTAGGCTACTTTTTTGCTGGTGCAGTTGGGCATACAATTGAGCCTGATAAATGGCAACAGCCAGGTGTTCGGCAATTTGCTTGAGAAACAGTTTCTCACTGTCTTGCCAATACCGGGATTCAAAACATTGGTGGGCAATCAGTAATCCCCATAGGCGGTTTTGAACGATAATCGGCGCGACTAACTTAGCCCTGACTTGGGTTTGGCGCAGCAGTTGCAGTAAGCAGGGGGAATCGCGGTAGGCAACTTCCACATTATCAATCGCCCCCGTAAATCCTTGATGATATTTAGTGCGACAGTTAGGAACATGGAGGGCGCAGTCTCTTTCTTCTCGCCAATTGAGGACAGAACCAATTTCATCCGAACAGCGGGCTTCATAGGTGACACAGCCCTCGTCTTCTTCTGAGGGAAGCGGTGAATCTAGAGATTTGCCATGATCGAATTCATCGGCAACATCTGTGGGATTGTCAACTTCAGTCTTCTCGGCTTCATTCCTGCGGTTAGCCCAATCGCTGCCGAATTGATAGATCAATAATCGATCAACATTTAAAAAATGGCGCACCTCATCCACAGCCGTGGAGAGGATCACGGGTAACTCTAGACTTTGACGGATGTGAGTGGTAACCTGGTTGACAAGTCGTTCCTGTTCAACCTGTTGGCGTAGTGCGGTTTCAATAGGTTGACCAACATCACAGTACGGATGGATGGGTTCGTTGCTGATCGGATTCGCGGTAAGTACATCCATCAACAATAGGGTAAATTCACTTTGGATATCCCCTCGGTTCGGTTGAGGATGGGTTTGGGCAAGCTTGAAGAACTGCCGAATCTGGGAGTGGTTGATGAACCGTTGAGTGAGTTGCTCGAGAAAACCGGCGATCACATCTGACTCAAAGGTTAACCCAACCTGATACAGGCTGGACTGGACATTTGTTCCTGCTTTCCCCTGTGACTCAATCGGAGTCGCGATCAGCAAGGCGCGGAACACCGGAGACACCAGCACCGTAAATCGTTGTACCTGTTGATCTAGACTCACAGATACAATGGGCAAGTCCTGTGATCGCAAGAGTACAGCATCCCTACCAATTTTTCCCTGCATCTGCTGCAATAACTCTTGCAGCCGCTCGAACATTGCCAATGGCAGCGTTCGGCTAAATCTTGGATTTCCCAATATCGCCATGAGTTTGGTCTAATTTAAGCAAATGACAAGGCTTCACCTCTGATTCGGTGTAAGCGGAGCCTCTATTCGATGCTATCCAAAATCTAGCGATTTATTTATAATATCTTTCTTAAAATTTCTAGCTTTTTATGTTCTATCCATCATGGTATCATTTTGTAAAGAGTAAGTAGGTGGACACAATTAACGTTAACGGTTGAGATTAGGGAACAGGGAACAGGGAACAGGGAACAGGGAACAGGGAACAGTTTTCATAACTCTCCCCCTAAACTAAGCGTGTATCCGTTCAAAAATCACTTTTATTTTTGGCTAAAGGCTTATTTGGGGTACTTCATGAACCTGGGAGCGTCCTCGACAAAAAATTTTCTGAGTTTCGGCTATAAAAAAATTAGATAATATCATACAATAAACGACCAACCCCAATGAATACGCTGAACCTAGCAAAATACCTAAAAAAAGACTATGCATCGGATTGCTGCAACACCAGGAGGATGGAACCCTCAAGCTGAAGGGGTCATTTTTATTGAACAGACACCGGCGCCAATCATTTTGATTACAGCCGCCGACACCGATATTCAAACCTTGGCGGCGTCAATGGCTCATTTCCCCCCAGATTTCCCAGCGATTCGAGCCGTTAACCTCCTGCAATTGCAGCAGGAATTGACAATTGACACCTACACTGAACAGGTGTTAAATCAGGCAGAAGTTATTATTATCCGGCTTTTGGGTGGATCGGCTTACTGGTCTTATGGATTGGAAGTTGTGCAGACAACTGTAGAACAAACAGGGGCAAACTTAATCCTATTGCCAGGAGATGATCGTCCCGATCCCAATTTAATTAGCCATTCTACCATTTCCTTAACCGCCGTTCACCAACTATGGCGCTATTTTATCGAAGGGGGTGTGGAGAATTGTACCAACGCCCTGAAATTTGTTGCTGATTTGTGTTTGGGAGGAAGCTATGAGCCTCTACCTCCTAAACCTGTACCGCGTGTGGGAATTTATGGGTGGGGAGACGCAAGCGCTAAAGCGCTTACTACAAACTCTAAAGTGGGGATTCTGTTTTATCGCGCTCATTATTTGGCGGGAAATACATCACCCATTGATGCACTTTGTCAAGGGTTAGTTGAACAACAGTTGCATCCTGTGCCAGTATTTGTCTCGTCATTACGTGATCCGGAAGTACAAGCGGAAGTATTATCCTATTTCCAACCCAAAAATGATGCGGAAATTGAGGTTTTACTGAATACCACAAGTTTTTCTGTTGCTAAATTAATAGATAATGAACAACCCGGATTGGAGTTATGGCAACGTCTGGATGTACCTGTACTGCAAGTCATTTTTAGTGGCGGGACAAGGGAACAATGGCAGGAACAGTTTCAGGGATTAACCCCTAGAGATACGGCAATGAATGTAGCATTGCCAGAAGTAGATGGACGCATTATTACTCGTGCGGTTTCATTTAAGGCGGTACAAACTTGGAATCCGCTGCTGGAAACAGATGTCGTGGTGTATGAATCGGTGCGCGATCGCATCAATTTTGTCGCTGAGTTAGCCGCGAATTGGGTAAAATTGCGCCAAACCCCGCCAGCAGAACGGCGTATTGCCCTAATCTTAGCTAATTATCCTAACCGAGATGGACGCCTCGCCAATGGTGTGGGGCTTGATACGCCTGCAAGCTGTGTGGAAATTCTTCAGGCGTTGCAAGCGGCGGGGTATCAGGTAAAGGATTGTCCAGAAACGGGGGATGAACTGATCCAGCGCTTAACCACGGGGGTAACCAATGATCCTGAAGGATGGGAATTACGTCCGGTTCAGCAGGGGTTATCGGAACAAGATTATCGAGATTATTTTAAGACGTTACCTTTAGCGGTACAACAAGGCATCTGTAATCGTTGGGATAAAGAAAGTGAAGAGTCAATACTCAGTCAGGGCGGGTTTTGCAGGAACGTTATTACCAATAGCGACAAGAAAGTTCCTCAACCCGCCCCTACACAATCAACAATCAACAATCAGCAATCAACAATTCCTATTCCGGGAATCCAACTGGGTAATATTTTTGTCGGAATTCAACCATCGCGGGGTTATGATAGTGACCCACAATTAAATTATCACGCACCGGATTTAGAACCAACACCCACTTATTTAGCCTTTTATTATTGGCTACGGCAGAAATTCGGGGCGCAGGCGATGGTACATGTAGGTAAACATGGCAATTTGGAATGGTTACCGGGGAAAAGTTTGGCACTCTCCCAAACTTGTTATCCTGAAGTCGCTTTAGGGACAATGCCCCATTTATACCCCTTCATTGTCAATGATCCAGGGGAAGGGTCTCAAGCCAAACGGCGATCACAGGCTGTGATTATTGACCACCTGACGCCACCGATGACTCGCGCTGAACTCTATGGTTCTTTGCAACAGCTAGAAGGGTTAGTGGATGAATATTACGAAGCGCAAAGCTTAGATCCCTCTCGCTTACCGACTATCCGCGATCGCATTACTCAATTGATCATCCAAGAAAACCTGCACCAGGATTTGGGAATTGAGAATGGGGAAGCAGGGGCTGTAGGGGCGGGTTTTACCGATAACATTATGTCGATGTCGAATAGCTTGACTAAACCCGCCCTTCTAGGGGAAGCAGGAAAAGCGAATCTTTTAACTCAAATCGATAGCTACCTGTGTGAATTAAAAGAAGCTCAAATTCGAGATGGGTTGCATATTTTGGGACAGTGTCCCCAGGGACGACTATTGCGAGACTTAACTGTGGCAATTGCCCGTCATCCAGGGAGGGGACGCTTGGGGTTAACTCGGGCGATCGCCCAAGATTGGGGGTGGGATTTTGATCCCCTGACTCCAGAGGGTGACAATAAGAGACAAGCGATCACGCAATTGGAAGCCCAGGCGTCTCAATTAGTGGAATCCCTGATATCAAAGGCAGAAGGAAAGGGTCAAAACCATGCCAATGAAGGCGGCGAAGGGTCAACACTGAGTCAGGGCGGGTTTTGCACAAATGTTACTCTCAATAGCGACACAAAAATTCCTAAACCCGCCCCTACAGACGCGCCATGGCACGTCTCTACATTTAATTCCCGAATCGGACAACGAACGCAACAGGAATTAGACTGGATTCGCGATCGCCTTTTACCCGCCTTAACCCAAACCTGCCAAGAAATCACTCATTTATTGCAGGGATTAGAGGGGCGCTATGTCGAGAGTGGGGCGGCGGGTGCGCCGACGAGGGGACGCCCGGAGGTATTGCCCACAGGTCGCAATTTTTACTCCGTTGATATCCGGGCGATTCCTACAGAAACAGCATGGGATGTGGGACGGAAGGCGGCGGAAGCGGTGATTGAACGCTATACCCAGGATAATGGGGAGTATCCCAAAACACTGGCATTATCCGTATGGGGAACCTCAGCCATGAGAACTGGAGGCGATGATCTGGCGCAAGCGCTGGCGTTGTTGGGTGTGCAACCGATTTGGGATCGCCCGTCACGTCGGGTGGTGGATTTTGAAATTCTGCCCCTGTCGGTGTTAGGGCGTCCGCGTGTGGATGTGACGCTGCGGATATCGGGCTTTTTTCGCGATGCGTTCCCTAATTTAATTGATTTATTTTATAATGCCGTGGTCGCGGTTGCCGCTTTGAATGAATCCCCGGAAGACAATCCCTTGGCGGCGCAGGTGAAACAGGAGACAGAGTTTTGGTGTCAGGCGGGATTGAGTGAACAAGAGGCACAGATGCGATCGCACTATCGGGTGTTTGGCTCGAAACCGGGAGCCTATGGCGCGGGGTTACAGGGCTTGATTGAGGCGCAAAACTGGCGGGATGAACAGGATTTGGCGCGGGCGTATATGAATTGGAGTAGTTATGCGTACTGTGGTACATCTTCCCAGAATCAGGAGGGGGTTGCTGCGCCGGAAGCCTTTGCACAACGCCTGAAACAATTGCAAGTCGTGTTACATAATCAGGATAATCGAGAACATGATTTACTCGATTCCGATGATTATTATCAGTTTCAAGGGGGATTAACCGCTTCGGTGCGGGCGCTGACCGGTAAAAACCCGCAAACCTATTTTGGCGATCATTCGATTCCCGAAAACCCCAGAGTGCGACGGCTACAGGAGGAAATTGCCCGCGTTTATCGTTCTCGTGTGGTAAATCCCAAATGGATTGAAGGGGTAATGCGCCACGGATATAAAGGGGCGTTTGAAATGGCGGCGACGGTGGATTATTTGTTTGCTTATGATGCGACAGCCAATTGTGTGGCAGATTATATGTATCAAGGAGTGACGGAGGCTTATCTGTTGGATGAAAAGGTACAAGACTTTATCCAGCAAAAGAATCCCTGGGCGATGCGAGATATGGCAGAACGGTTACTGGAGGCGCATCAGCGATCGCTGTGGCAATCGGCTAAACCTGAGATACTCGAGAAATTGAGAGCGATCGCCTTGCAAGCAGAAGGGGTGATTGAAGCGGTGAGTGATCCGAACGTCCTAGTACAAGAAGGCAGAAGTCCGAAGGCAGATGGCAGAAGGCTATAAGGAACCCATGGTAGCTGCAATATCTCCCCCAGCTTCCCCTGCTCCCTCTGCTCCCCCTGCTTCGTCGTATCTACGAAGCTGCTCAAGTATTTTTACGCCCGCTGCACTAGGGATTGGACAATAAGCTAATTTTATAACCTATTTTCCTTTATCCAGAATTAGCTGATGTGACACTTCTAGGGGTGGAATGCGGGTTGACAACAGTCTCACTTGACCTGGTTAGGATATAACCAGGATTAGAAAACTCAATTACTGAGGCGTTGCTGAATGGACTGGATCACAGCAGCGTTTTTTGTTTCTACGGTTACGACGTAACACTAGGTAGCTAAACATTGGCTCATAAGTTATAGCAACCGCCATAGCTGTTAGGACACATCATTTATGTTATGTTCCAGACGT
>CAZNNK010000154.1:0-10016 GCA_964574085.1 uncultured Coleofasciculus sp. | reverse complement strand
ATGTCTAGTTATGTCACTAATTGTCTAGATATTTACGGACTGTTAGTTAACCCTTCAATGACCAATAATCAAAGCCAATTCCCCACTAAGACAAAAGGTGCCCAATAATAAGGATTTCGATACCGAGGCTTTTGTAGAAGTGCTAACTGAGTTCGATGCAGCGCCTCTGCTTTATTGGCAGGATTGTTGGTTAATTCCTGATAAAATAAACTCATAAATTCCGCCGTTGCCGCATCATCCACACGCCATAGGGTGGCTAGGGTACTGCGAGCACCCGCTCGCACCGCCACACCAGCTAAACCCAAAGCCGCTCGCTTGTCCCCCTGTGCGGTTTCGCAAGCGCTGAGAACCAACAACTCAATCGCCTGATTCCGACTTGAGTGAGCAGATTGGAGGAGGTTATCGAACTGTTTAACCTGAATCGGTTCATCCCAAGCCAATACAAATGTTTCTTCTGCCGTGGAACTAAACTGACCGTGGGTAGCGATGTGAACAATCGGGAAATAGGATGACTCAATTTGTTGGTGCAAGGCTTCCCTGGTAAAGGCTTGGTCTAGTAGCACGACACTGGGTAACTCCTGCTGAATTTGAGCAACTTCTTGGGCGACGTTGGGGAGAGGACTAAAACCGTGGCGGGCTTGGGTGATACCAGCAGTCAGTAAGGTTAAGGCTTGCTGTGACAGGGGTTTGGGTTCTAATAGTTGTAAACTGGGTGTCAGGGCAATGTTGTAGGTTTCGACCAGATATTGATTCCCATCATAGAGGGCTGCCATGGGAATATTGCGTAAACTGCCATCAAGGACAAAGACTAAGGTTTTAACCCCACTGGTCGTTAACTGAGTCTCAATGGGTCGAATCAGCCAGTCGTAGACTTGTTGAGATAAACGCAAACGCTCTTGGTTGGATAAGCTGGGGCTGAAGCGTTGACGCAACCGATTTAAAGTGGTTTCTACTTCCTCTTGGGAAAGCTGAGTATCGTAGTAGTTTAGGGGTTGGTCTGGTAGAGAAAGAATGACGGCTAAATGGTTGGGTAATATAATCGGATAAATAACCGCAGCCGTGGGATCGATTTGATCAATCGGTTGGGGTTGAGGATTTAAACAGGCTTCTCGGAAGAAATTTTCCAGTTCGATTAATTTTAAGGATTCAATCACCTGACGGGCTTGAACCAAATTTTGTTGACTCGGTTTTTGCTGACCTGCGGGTAAGAGGAGATTGACAAGTTGCCGATAGACGGGTTCTACTGTCTCTGTGAACGCAAATTGCACCTCTGGACTAATAGAAACTAAGTCTTGGCGTAAACCTTGTAGGATATTAACCGCTTCAGTATAAGCCGCGATCGCACCTTGAGTATCTCCTTGGGCATTGAGCAGGCGACCCAGTTGCCAGGAAAAGCGGTAGGCGATATCGGGTGCTTTAATGGCTTGAGCAAGGCGTAGGGCTTGTTCGGTGAGCTGTTGAGCATGACGCCATTGCTGGGTTTGCTCATATAATCTGCCTAGGTTTCCCAGGGCGTAGGCTGTAGCGGGTTGGTCTGTTAAACGTTGAGCCTGTTGCAGGGCGTTGGCAAGTAGGCGTCCTGAATTGGTGTAAAGTTCCCAAGCATGGGGACGGTTTTGTGATAAGGTAATCAGATTCTTGACCAAATCAATCTGGGCATAGACTGTGCCGCGACTCTCTGGCAAGTTGTCCAATTGGGACTGAATTTGAGCCACCAGTCCTGCGGCGGGTTGCCACTGCTGTTGTTGAATCTGTAGACTTAATAGGTTGAGTTGAGCTTGAACTTGGACCAAGGGTGACGGTGCGATCGCGGCTGCCTGTTGATAGAATTCCATGGCAGCGGCTTCATCTTTCCTCGCTCTGGCGGTATTGCCTAAGTCCAATAATGTGGCACTCATTTCCTGGGCAGATTCTAGGTTTTGAGCTACTTGTAAACTCTGCTGCAAGACGGTTTGAGATTGCTCTAAGTTGCCAACCAGAAGAAAGGTACTCCCTAGGCTTCTCAAGCCAGCCGCTTTAATTGGGGAATCGGGCTGGTTTTCTAGGGTCTGATGCACTTGGGTTAAAGTGTTCACCGCCCGACGGTAAAGTCCTAAGCGTTTTTGGGCTTGAGCTTGATTAATTTGGCTACGCAGGATTCCGGCTTGATCATCGGCTTGCTGATAAACCTGACTCGCCTGTTGCCAGGTCGCCAGCGCCTGCTCTGTTTGACCCAGGGTAAACTGTAACTGAGCTTGGGTGTTTAGGGCTTGGGCGAAAACACGAGTTTGCGCCATTTTATCACCCATTCCTTGTCCGTTGGTCAACAGTTCCAGACTTTTTGCGATCGCACGCTTTGCCTGACTCCATTGTCCTAGATGTTGATATGCCAGGGAGAGATTACTCAGTACCATTGCTTGATTGAGTTGATCTCCCTGGGTTGCTAAAGACGCAGCCACTTGTTCCCAGATTTGAGCGGCTTGGGCAAACTGACCCGCTTCATAGTGATTTCGACCTTGTTGAGTTTGCTGGGATAAAAAGGCAGAGGTTCCAGGACAGAGGCTAGAAGGTAAGGAACAAGCTGGCAAGGTAGAGGACTCTGATACAACCTGTGCTGGTTGGGCTGGGATATTGAGCAAACAAACCGTCAAAAGTGAACAGGCGAAAAGAAGCACCTTCGATACCCAATGAGCAGAGTTCCTGATTGCCTTATTTCGGGAAAATGCCGACTGTTTTCGCGCCATATTCTTGCTTTCAATTCCCAATTACTGTGAATAACGGTTTCCCATTAAGGATTTCGCCATTATTGACATTAAGGTTTAAATGCCGAACAGCTTATAATACCCAGTTTAAATGCAGATATCACCGTACCCGGCAAGTCACAGCAGAGCGCCAGTAATCATCAGGAGTGACATTTCCTGCTTGGGCAGTAAGAATAATCTGACCATCAGGTGTTCTAATCCATCCTTGGGCTTCTACAATGGGTGCTGGAGACGAAGGCGTCGAATTGGGAAAAATCCCTCTACCAGTATCATTTCTCCTCGTTGGCATTAGCTCAGTTCCTAAATCTTCAAGCACCACTTCACTCGGCATTATGTCACCTGGAGAGGGAGGTAAACCCCCGCGTCCAGTAACAATAAACTCACCCACGTTTCCCCCTTGACCTGGGCCACAACCTTGAGCGACTAAATTACTCACATCTAGAACATCTTCTGACAACGTAACCAGTTCTTTACTCGGGTCAACATCTGGCGTGTTAATCACCACCACACCATCTTCACCAAACTCAGAGCTGACTGTGATACAACTTTCTGGGGTATTCTGGAGGCAAAACTCAATTCCCACAATTCCTTGGGCTGTAATTTGCACATTCCCTCCCCTGCCCTCGAAGGCGTTGGCAATGATATCGCTATTTTCAAACGCTACTAGGAATGTCGTATCCATGTCTATATTCCCACCATTGCCTGTCCCCCCCGCTTCTGCAGAAATCAGACTGTTGCGGCGCATGAGTAGTAAGTTCTGTAACTCTAGTTTGATATTTCCCCCTTCACCGGATGCCGTGTCAGCCGTCAGGGTTCCTTGGTTATCTAGAAAGATAGAACCGGCTTTTACCTCCAGATTTCCAGCATTACCAGACCCCTGATTACTCACCGCCACCCTGGCACCATCCTCAACCCGCAACTGTTCGGTGTTTACAGTTACCGTCCCAGAATCATTAAACCCGTCAGTGGCGTCAGCCAGTAAGCCACTACTACCACCAACCGCTTCCTCCGGACCTGTACCCCTGACTTCCACAGACTCAACCGCATTCACCAGCAAATTCCCGCCTTTTCCAGTATTGCCGAACGTTGAAGCGGCTATCTGTCCCCCATCCTGGACAATCAATTGCCTGGTATTAACCGTTAAGTCTCCGGCATTGCCTACAGCTAACCCTGTGTCAAAAACAAAAAAATCATCGGCTGTACTAAACAAACCGCTAGGAAATAGATTTGGTGATACTCCGCTTACTTCGACAGAATCAGCAGCATTCATCGTCAAATTTCCCCCATTACCCGCCCCAAAAGTGCCAGCCGAGATTTGTGCCCCATCCTGAACAGTCAACCGCCCCGTGTTCACCTCTAAGTCTCCAGCATTGCCTGTACCTGTGGCATCAACGACAGTAAACAAACCACTAGGAAATAGAGCAATTGGTGATACTCCGGTTACTTCGACAAAATCAGCAGCATTCACCGTCAAATTTCCCCCATCACCCGCCCCACCAGTACCTGCGAAAATTTGTGCCCCATCTTGAACAATTAACTTTCTGGTATTTACCTCTAAGTTTCCGGCATTTCCTGTTGCTTCTGGTTGGGTCGCCGTAAACAAACCACTGGAAAGCAAATCAGAAGCCGAAACACCAATAAGTTCCACCGAATCCGTGGCATTCACTGTTAAATTTCCCCCTGCACCCTCACCAAACGTTGCCGCCGATACCTGGGCTCCCTCTCGGACAATTAGGCGTCTTGTGTTAATCATTAAGTCTCCAGCAGTTCCAGTACTTTCAGCATCAGTTAATATGCCTGTAAATAGCTGAAAATCAGGGGAATCAACACCAATCAGTTCCACCGAATCCGTGGCATTCACCGTTAAATTTCCGCCTTGACCTGCACCAAAGGTTGCCGCTGATATCCTGGCTTCACCTTGAACGGTTAACTCTCCTGTCGTAATGCTTAAGTTACCACCCATTCCCGCACCTCTGGTCTCTGCAAACAAACCCTGAGTAAACATTCCCCCAGCATCATCATTACCCACGATTTTTACTGAATCCGTGGCATTCACCGTTAAATTTCCCCCTGGTTGTGAACCCAAGGTCGTAGACTCCACCCGTGCATCTTGAAGCGTAATTTGTTTGCCTGTAAGCTGGATATCACCGCCCCCTATACCACTGGTATTGATAACAGCGTCATCGGTAAGAGATATATCAGCTCGTGCCATGGCATCTGGAACAGTGAACTGAATTTGGTTATTGGCAAATGTTATTTCCACAGTACCTGCACCCCTCACAGCACCTAACTCAATCCGACCCCTTGCGGCGGTCAGATTTCCTCCAACTACGGCGATATCACCACCGACTAATGCCAAGCTGCGACCTGAAGATATCTCTAGAGTTGACCCTTGGACTTGAATTCCTGCTGCTGTCGTACCATATTGCAAACCAATGGGTACACTCAGGGTGAGCAGGGGTGGGGAAGCAGTTGTGGCGCTAAATTCTGTGCCATCGGCAAATCTCATCCCATTAGCGGTACTAGCAATAAAAGAGCCGCCTATATTTAACTGAGCATTGGCACCAAAAATAATCCCACTCGGATTAAGTAAAAACAGGTTGGCTGTACCATTGGTACGAATTAATCCATCAATATTTGAGAGTGACCCGCCTGTGACTCGACCAATAATGTTCTCAACCTCTAAGGCATTGTCGAAGAATGCTGAACCACCAGTGGGTACTGAAAATTGGCTAAAACTGTGAAACAGGTTGGTGCCAACGGGGGTTCCATTTAAGATGGTGTAATTAAGACCATCTGGAGATGTGACAGCAGTTGATAGAGTTGTATCCCCAGCGATTTGCGCCCCAACTGGGCTGATGTTTACTAAATAGCAGCAGACTAGTCCAACTGCATTTTGCCAAAAACCATAATATCGTTTCATGGGTCTGTAAAAATTAGACTTTTTCGGACATTTACTTCCACTCAAACCCAAGACTTTAATGAGTATATGTACTTAAATTGCCACCGTCTAAAACATCAAACAACCGATGTATCAACGCAGCAACGCTTCTGGATTGGGTCGGTTTACACAATTATTACAAGAAGCTGTGCTTATTTACAAGAACTTACCAAAATTAATATATTTTGCTTATTGAATTAATTGCAATTTTCAGTTATTCTTGTACATGAACTTGCATTTAGAGAGGAAGAACCAATGAACCCCCAAGAAGTAGACTGGAACAATGAAACAAACTTAATCAAAGAATTGTCGGATGAGGAAGCAGGCGCTTGTGTTGGTGGCTTATTAAATGTGAGTGACGATGGGTTAGAGGTGGATGGAAGTTTGCTAGGGTGGACTAACGATATAGTCGGAGTTGAGGCTACGGCAGATGCTGGAAGTGTAAACATAGAAGCCGATAACGAACCTGGTGGCTCATTCCGAGTGCGCCACACAAGGAGCGATCGCAACCAAAAGGCAAACTTCGCTAAAGTAGATGTGCAGGAAATTCTAGGGCAAGTGGCAGCACTGCCGATTACAACCTGGAACTATAAAGATGAGAATGCCAACATCCGCCATATTGGACCGATGGCACAGGACTTTGCCACTGCTTTTAATGTGGGAGAAGATAATCGCTTCATCAATACTGTGGATGCTAATGGAGTCGCCTTAGCTGCTATCCAAGCACTTTCCCAAAAACTTCAACAAAAAGATGCTGAAATTAGAACCATGAGTACCCAACTCGACGCCTTGAGGCAAGAGATGCTAGAAATTAAACAACAAACCTTGAGTGCCACACCTGTTACACCATTAAACTGTAATTAGTTGCCCTTTGTCAAAACACTGATTTCACGGATTTATGGGAGAGATTGGGGTAGGGAGGTGAGAGGTTAGTTACACGGGTCAGCGATTGCACCAACCAGGGTGCATTTTTACTTTTGACAACTATTTTCTGTAAGTCGGAAAAGTAATGCTGAACAAGCCAAAATTCAAGGAGCATTTCCATGTGGAAATTGCGCCACCTAAGCATCTGTTTCTGCTGAGTGAAAACAAACATTTTACGTTAAGCGGACGCCTTTATGTGCTGCTAGCTTCTCTTATTGATGGTAATCATCCTATCGAGGCAATCATTGAGCAACTCAAAGGACAAGCCTCGGCAACTGAAATTACTTACGCCCTAACCCTTTTAGAGAAAAAAGGCTATATTACTGAAGCTGATAACACCTTACCCCCTGAAGCAGCAGCATTTTGGCATTTAATCAACACAGATACCCAAGTCGCTGTACGCCGATTGCAAGACACTCAAGTTACCGTTACCGCCTTGGGTAACATCCCCACTGAACCCTTAATCTGGGCACTCAAATCCCTGAATATCCAGGTTGGGGACAAAGGAGATTTGTCAATCGTTCTCACAGATGATTATCTGCAAATTGGTTTAGATGCGTTTAATCAAAACGCCCTACAAACGCAAAAACCTTGGTTATTAATCAAACCCGTAGGCGCTAGCCTTTGGATTGGTCCAATTTTTCATCCCGGCAAAACAGGGTGTTGGCAATGTCTAGCACAGCGTCTTAGAATTAACCGCGAACTCGAGTCATTCCTGCAAGACAAGAAAGGAATTACCACACCATTTCCCATTTCCCGTTCTATCCTCCCCTCTACCTTGCAGACAGGGTTGAATATTGCCGCCACAGAAATCGCCAAATGGATAACCGGGAATAACCGCCAACTTTTAGGCAAAATCATCACCTTCGACTTGGTAAATTTAAACCTGCAACATCATGCCTTCGTGCAACGCCCCCAATGTCCTAGTTGTGGTGAACCCAAACTGATCACCCAGCAACAACTGCAACCCCTAGTCCTCACCAGCCAAAAGAAACAATTCACCGTCGATGGCGGACATCGGACTTGTTCCCCCGAACAAACATTAAAACGATACGAACATAACATTAGTCCCATTACTGGGGTAATTAAACGGCTATTTAATCCGCTTCCGGGTGAAAATGGCTTGATTCACCTTTATCTAGCCGAACACGGCTGGCCCAGAGAAGACGGCGACTGGAAGGATTGGCGTCAGGCGGTGCGCCGTAACAGTATCGGAAAAGGGAAAACCAACCTGCAAGCCAAAGCCAGTTGCTTAGGAGAAGCCATTGAACGGTATTGTGGCACCTACAGTGGGGATGAAATGCGAGTCAGGGGAACCTATTCCCAAATGAGAGAGTCCGCCATCCATCCCTCTGCTTACCTCCATTACAGTCAACTCCAATACAGCATCCGACAGGAGTGGAACCGACAGCACCACCTAATTCAATGGATTCCCGAACCCTTCGATGAAACCCATGAAATTGACTGGACTCCGGTTTGGTCCCTGACTCATCAGAGATTCAAGTATCTACCCACCGCTTACTGTTACTTTAGTTATCCCCTCCCCGACAATTATTGTTTTTGCTGGTCCGATACCAACGGCAATGCTGCTGGCAATACCCTAGAAGAAGCCATTCTCCAGGGATTCATGGAACTCGTAGAGCGTGATGCGGTGGCGTTGTGGTGGTACAATCGCCTGTCAAGACCTGGGGTACAGCCAGAGAGTTTTGACCAACCCAATTTGCCACAGTTGCAAGCCTATTACCACAAGTTACACCGGGATTTCTGGGTATTGGACATTACCAGTGACCTGGATATTCCCACCTTTGCCGCCATTTCTAGGCGTACCAACCAACAACCAGAAGACATCCGCTTCGGTTTTGGCTGCCATTTTGACGCCAAAATTGCCCTCCTCCGGGCGGTAACAGAAATGAACCAGATGGTGTTTCTGGCAAGCGCCCCTAATCCGGATGGCAAAGCAACATTTTCTCGACCAGATATGCAAACGTGGTGTGAAACCGCAACCCTAGAGAACCAGCCTTACCTAGTACCAGATGCCAATGTTACACCCAAAGTTTATGGCGATTACACTCAGCACTGGAGCGATGACTGTCTTGAGGATGTAAAACGCTGTGTAGACATTGTTGCCAAACAGGGTTTAGAAACCCTGGTTCTCAACCAAACCCGTCCCGATATAGGTATGAGTGTGATAAAAGTCATCGTTCCTGGTTTGCGTCACTTTTGGGCACAGTTTGCGCCCGGAAGACTTTATGATGTTCCTGTGAAGTTGGGATGGTTAAAAGCCCCCCTAACGGAGGAGCAGCTTAATCCCATCCCCATGTTTATTTAACTTATTTGCGGTCAACTCCTGATAACTTTTAAATCTTCTGGGGTATTACAGTTAAATAAAACCTGGCGATCGCGAACGGGAAGTTCCTGAACCGGATACTGTGCCAGCCATTTTTGAAAGGAGCGCCCCCCCTGATTAATATAATCGATTAATTGGGGTAAGCATTGGCGTCGGTAAAAACCACACAGAGGTTCCCATCCTTTGGGACTTCGGGGGAGTAAAGCCATTACCTCTTTGGGAGTATTTGTCAACTGACTCCCCCAATTTTGCAAAACCTCAACTTGAAGTTGGGGTAAGTCACAGGCGAGTAAAAGCACCCAATCCCGTTTTACTTGAGTTAATCCTTGAGCAAATGCGACCAACGGACCATGGGATTGAGCCTCTCCCAGCAGCAACATCTCTTGGATAAGATGACAATTTTTCGGTAAAATATCTCGATATCGTTCGGGCCAAGGAGTGATGACGAACACGTCACGAGTACATTTAAGGGCAATGGTACAAACCTGTCTCAGTAACGGCATACCCTGGATCGGAATCAAAGCTTTGTCCTGACCCATGCGAGAACTTTGCCCACCCGCTAAAACCATCGCTGAGAAAGAAACATGGGAATCCGTCAGCACAGCAGACAGTTCATCTGCCAAATGCAGCCGTCCTCGCCGTACCGCCCGCAACAGGCGATCGATGACGCATTTCTCCTCTGTACTGAGATCTTCGCCTAAAATCGCTGCCATCAGTCCATAGCGGTCAGCTTTCGTCATGTAACCAGAACTGGTCGCTTGGGCAAAGAGTTCCGAGAGAGCGCCCGGAAGAAGAATAGGTGATTGCATAGACAGCTACCGCACAACATCGCTCAAGTCAAGTTATGTTAATTTTCCTCAAATTTTACAAACAGAAAGTGATAACCCTCCGACGGCTTAGTGATACCGATCACTTTGAGGAAGATGAGGGAGATGGGGGAGATAGGGAAGATGGGGGAGATGGGGGAGATAGGGAAGATGGGGGAGATGGGGGAGAGGGGGAAGATGGGGAAGAAGGGGGAGAGTATATAACTTGCCTAGCAGGGGGAATCAGAGGGAATTAG
>CAZNNK010000153.1:9608-10023 GCA_964574085.1 uncultured Coleofasciculus sp. | reverse complement strand
CTCTTTAACCGCAACCAATGGCGCACTAATTGATGCCTCGACCTTTGGAGAAGGAAATGCGGGTCAGATAGAAATTCAGGTAACGGATAGCCTCTTATTGGATGGGGAATCTCGTCAAGGAGACATCAGTGGCATTTTTAGTCAAGTGGAATCAGGAGCCAAGGGGAATTCTGGAGGAGTAGAAATTGAGACTGGCTCTTTAACCGCTACCAATGGCGCACTAATTATTGCCTCGACCTTGGGAGAAGGAAATGCGGGTCAGATAGAAATTCAGGCAACGGATAGCCTCTTATTGGATGGGGAATCTCGTCAAGGATTACCTAGTGGTGTTGCTAGTCAAGTATTACCAGGAGCTAAGGGGAATTCTGGGGGTGTGAACATCGAGACTGGCTTTTTAAGTGCGACTAACGGCGCT
>CAZNNK010000153.1:0-9508 GCA_964574085.1 uncultured Coleofasciculus sp. | reverse complement strand
CAAATTACTGCCAGTACGGGAGGAGAAGGAGATGCGGGTCAGATAGAAATTCGGGCAACAGATAGCCTCTTATTAGATGGGGAATCTCGTCAAGGATTTCTCAGTGGTGTTTTTAGTACAGTGGAATTAGGAGCTAAGGGAAATTCTAGGGGTGTAGACATTGAGACTGGCTTTTTAAGTGCAACTAATGGCGCTCAAATTACTGCCAGTACGGGAGGAGAAGGAGATGCGGGTCAGATAGAAATTCGGGTAATGGATAGCCTTTTATTGGATGGGGAATCTAGTCAAGTATTCTCCAGTGGTGTTTTTAGTACAGTGGAATCAGGAGCCAAGGGAAATTCTGGGGGTGTGGACATTGAGACTGGCTCTTTAACCGCAACCAATGGCGCACTAATTGATGCCTCGACCTTTGGAGAAGGAGATGCTGGTCAGGTCGTAATTCGGGCAACGGATAGTATTCTATTGGATGGGGAAGATAGCCAAGGATTCGGCAGTAGTATTTTTAGTACAGTGCAGCCAGGAGCTAAGGGGAATTCTGGAGGAGTAGACATTGAGAGTGACTCTGTAACCGCCACTAATGGCGCTCAAATTTCTGCCGAAACCCAAAGTACGGGTATGGCTGGAGGGGTAAGAATTTCTGCTACAGATTTTATCCAATTGATTGAGGATAGTTCCATCCGTGCTAATGCCACGGCGACAGGTGCTGCTGGAGATATTATCTTAAACACTCAACAATTGACTCTGGAAAATAATGCACAGATACTAGCATCCAATATCTCCAGTCGGAGTGAGGGTATTACCCTAGAAGGCTTGGATACCTTGAGTGTTAGCCAGAATAGTGCAATTTCGGCTTCAACTCAAACAGGTGCAGCTGGAAATTTAAGAATTAATTCTAACTCCCATCCGGCTAATTCGGTGCAAGTGAGTCATGATAGTCGCCTATCTGTAGAAGCGATTCAAGGTGGCACAGCTGGTGATTTAACCGTGAAAACCTCTCAGATGTCTGTTGAAGATGGGTCATCTGTAACCGTGAGTAGTCCATCAGGACAAGCCGGAAATTTGACGATTTGGGCAAACTCCCTGGTTCTTGATGACGGTCAACTCACGGCGGAAACTGGAACCAGTGGTGTAGAAGCTGGGGCGAATATCAGTTTGGACGGCTTAGACACGTTACTCATGAGGGATGACAGCTTGATTTCTGCCAAAGCCTCTGGTGATGCCAATGGCGGTAATATCGACATTAACACCCTTTTTCTGTTAGTCCTACCCCCAGAAGGTGTCAACGGCAGTGATATTATTGCTAGTGCTGAACGGGGTGATGGGGGTCGCATTATTATCACGGGTGAAGGCATTTTTGGCATTGAGGAACGTCCAGCTATTCCCGGCAATCGGACTAACGATATTGATGCCAGTTCTCAGTTTGGCAATCCGGGTCAAGTCATAACCAATGTACCCCTTGATCCCAGTCGAGGTCTGATTCAATTACCTAGCACTTTTATTGACCCCTCTGGACAAATTAATCGGACTTGTGCCCCTAGTAATCGTCAGAATCAATTTATGGTCACGGGACGGGGAGGTTTACCGGAAAACCCGACGGATTTAGTTAGTCCTGACTGGGTACAAGATGATTTTGGTACGGTGATACCCAGGGAGGAAGATGAGGAAATAAAAGAACCAGCGGACGAGGAGAATTCTTCTATTTCTCATCCTCCCAAACAGATTATTGAAGCTCAAGGTTGGATTATTGATGCTGAAGGTAATGTGGTGTTGACGGCTAATGTTCCCAATGGAACGCCTCACGGCGGTTGGCAAAATTCGGTCAATTGTCAGGTTTCTGCCCCGTAGAGACGTTCCATGGAACGTCTCTACAATTGACAGGATTGCTGATTCTTTCTTTAGGGGCTGCTGAATAAGTTTTGTGGTGGGGATCGGGGATAGGGAATAGGCAATAGTGCTATAAATGGTGCGTTACGCTTCGCTAACGCACCCTACAAACCCTACAATTTTGCAAAATTTGGTGGGTTTAGAAGAGGGCGATCCGACAAACATTGAAAATAATACAAAATAGATTAGTTTAATCTGAAGAAAACTGACGCAAATAATAAAACATCGCTGCGACTTCTGGAGCAATCCCAGTAAACCGAATACTGAAACATCTGGGATTATCTAGCGATTTTTCAACAACTTTCGCGTAGATATCTCCTAATTCCTTTGCCTTGTGGGTTCCTGTGACTAAATTAATCTTGAGATTACTGAACAATTCTACAGACTTTTGGGTGTTAATCTCAGCCCCATGAGTCGATAATTTGACAATCGCCCCGTGACCAACTGTTTCCCCTAAATACTTCCCCTCTAAAACCGTATACTGGATTTTAAGTTCCTTCACTAAAACGACAAAATTTGATTCTGGTTTCGGCAAAAATAAATTAAACTGACCGCCAATCCCACCAATCTCATAAACCGTAATCGGTTCAAAAAAGCCTTTCGGATGAACTTTAAATTTCCCATCAACCCTGAGAAGTGAACCCACCTGTTTAAACAGATACTCAGAAATTAAAATTTGTCCACCAACGGTATAGGATTCAATCCGAGACGCCAAGTTAACCGGATTACCAATAATCGCATACTTTGCCCGTTTTTGTGACCCAATATTCCCCGCTAATACATTTCCCCCATGAATGCCAATCCCCATTTCTAAGGTTGGCAAATCCAGGGTGTCATTGTACTGATTAACCTCTGCCATCGCCAACTGCATGGCAATCCCACAAGCGATCGCGCGTTGGCAATCGTCTTCTCGCTCAATCGGCGCACCAAATATAACCAGCATCCCATCGCCCATGATCTCACTAATCACACCCTGATACTGGTCTATCACATCCGTCATCACCTGCAAGTAATGGTTCATTACCATCATTCCTGTCTCCGGTGACATTCGTTGGGAAATTGCCGAAAATCCCCTTAAATCGGAAAATAAAACCGTAACCTGGCGGTTTTCTCCACCCAACCGCAATCCTTGAGGTGTCTCCAGCAAATTCTCCACCACTGCATCAGTGACATAGCGACCAAATAGGCGGCGCATCTGACCCGCACCGTAAGCCACATACCCGATAATCGCGATCGCAGACCCCGTTAACCCCAGAATCGGCGGTATCACGGGAATCCACCACCCCTGCAAAAACGCCCAGTAACAGCCGCCAACCAAGCTACCGCCCACTAAAATCAGACTCACCACCTTAACAGGCGATCGCCCAGTCACACCCCCCCGATAACGTTGTCTCCAGGTCAATATCGCCCCGACTACCGTCCAAGCTACGATCCACAGGATTTCCCAGGGTTCCGACCAAACCTGAATCAGCGGACGCCCTTCTAACGCCGCACTCAGTATCTGACTCACCACATCTGCATGAATTTCCACCCCCGTTGATTGATTCACCAACCCGCGACTATAGGGGGTGAAAAAGTGATCGGCAGCACTTTCAGCGGTAACTCCAATCAAGACAATACGTCCTGCCAAAGTAGCGCTAGCGGCATCGCGTCCCCAATCCTTTGATATTCGTCCCTCTAAGACATCTGTGAGTGAAATCCGCTGAAAACCTTGCCTGAGATTGCGGAAATTACAGAGGATCTGAAATCCACCTGCATCGGTACGGACATAACCCCCATCATGTTTATTGAAACGGGTAAAAATAGCTTTGCCCAACCGATACTGAGTTCCCGCCTCATCGACTTGCTCAAGTGTAATCCCTTCTGCCTCTAAATAGGTCAACGCCAATATCGTACTAAAACTGGGGATGTCCCCGGATGGAGTTCCCACAGACAGCACACTGCGACGAACTTTACTATCACTATCTACTACCCAATCATTCGCCCCAATTTGATCCAATTTATGTAGTATTGGTGGTGGATTAACTGCCGTTCCTAACTTATCTCCAACTACCTTACGAATCCCAATTAAATTCGGAGTCGATTTAAACACCTCGACCAATTCCTGATGCCCAGGTTCTACAGGTAAATCGCGATATAGATCCAAACCAATAGCTCTGGGCTGTTGTTGTTTGAGTAGTTTGAGTAATTGGGCAAGCTGGTGATCAGATAGGGGCCAGTTGCCGAGTTTTTGGATATCCTGCTCATTAATTTCAACAATCACAATCCGTGAATCAACTGCTTCGGCTGGGCGCCAACGAAAAAATTGATCCAGGGCGGCGAGTTCCAGTTCTTGCAGCCATCCCGCCCAGCGTAACCCGATGACGATTCCCGCTACAGTAGGAGCAGCAATAAATACACCCCGCCATTGCCAGAGTAGTTTTCTCAGTGTTGCCCACATAACCTCAATCGACCCCCGGAAAGAGACAGGTTTAGCTGTTATCTTATCCTCTAAGTGGTTGGATAAAATTATGAGACGAGGGAACAGGGAATAGCGAACGGGGAAACGTTCAGGACTTACGCAACTACAACGTGTATCCTGGCAAAGGTGCGTTAGCGTAACGCACGATGGCGGCGTGACGCAGCTAAAATTGTGGGATAGATTTGACGGTTTGATGGGCGCACGCCGTGCGCCCCTACAATTCTAATCAACCAATTAAGTACAATTGAAACGAATAAAGTGTGACTAAACTGATGCCAATCAGCCAACAGGAAACCCAAATCCCCCTACACCTATGGACAGTTGAAGACTATCACCGGATGGCAGAAGTGGGCATTTTATCACCCGATCAACCCGTCGAATTGATAGCCGGACAGATTATCAAAAAAATGAGTCCCCAAGGAACGCCCCATGCGACAGCCATTACCCTAACCCGATTGTTCTTAGAAGATAACTTAAGGCAACAAGTGCTAGTCAGGACGCAACTTCCGGTAACATTAAGCGATCGCTCAGAACCGGAACCTGATGTGGCAGTGGTTATGCCCGATGTTTTACGCTACCTTGATCATCACCCTCACCCCTCAGAAATCTATCTGATTATTGAAGTTGCCGATAGGACACTCAATACAGACTGCGGTATCAAGGCAAATGATTATGCCAATTCTGAAATTCAAGAGTATTGGGTGCTAAACCTCAAGCGACGTCAACTGCACGTTTTTCGAGAACCGACTCCGCAAGGGTATCAGCGAGAGATAATCTTGGCGGAAAATGATCGAATTTCTCCATTACAGTTTCCAAATTTGAGCATCGCCGTGACGCAGATGTTGCCACCCAGGTAGGGGTTTGGTTTCCAAACCCCGGTTCCCAAACCCTTGGTAGGTTACCAAACCCCTCGCGGTGAGGATGTCAAGAATAAGGTTAAACTAGGAAAACTGGCAGCAAATAGACTCTGCTAGCCGTTCATCCTACTCACACGCAACCTTTGTCCACGAAGCGCGATCGCATTATGTCCACATTCTTATTGGAAGTCGGTACAGAAGAATTACCCGCAAATTTCGTCGAGAGTGCGATTAAACAATGGCAGTCGCGCCTGTCACAAAGCCTTGATGAACACCTGCTGACTCCTGAGAGTATCCAGGTGTACGGCACACCTCGCCGTCTAGCGGTACTGATTCAGGGATTACCCCGCCAACAACCCGATCGCGAAGAGGAGGTCAAGGGTCCACCTGTCAAAGCCGCGTTTAAAGACGGCAAACCCACCAAAGCCGCCGAAGGGTTTGCCCGCAAACAGGGCGTTAGCCTTGATGATTTAGAAATCCGAGAGACACAGAAAGGGGAATTTGTCTTTGTTGTCAAGAAAATAATCGGTCGTTCGGCGATTGAAATTCTCCCCGAAGTCATCCCCCAATGGATTTTTGGCTTAGAAGGAAAGCGGTTTATGTGTTGGGGGGATGGAGACTTAAAGTTTTCTCGCCCAATTCGCTGGTTGGTGGCGCTGCTGGATGATACCGTATTGCCGATTGAATTAGTGAATGGTTCAGACACGATAAACAGCGATCGCACATCCCGTGGACATCGGATCTTACACCCCGAATCGGTAACCATTGCCCACGCCGAGGACTATGTAAAATCCCTAGAATCAGCCTTTGTGATTGTAGAACGCGATCGCCGCAAGCAAATCATCCAAGACCAAGTTCAGTCAGCCGCACAAAAACTCAAGGGTCATACCCTACTCTATGAGGAATTATGGGATGAAGTCACGGATTTAGTCGAATATCCCACCGCCATAGTCGGCAAATTTGACGCCGAATACTTAATCCTACCGCCAGAGGTGGTGAAAACAGTAATGGTAACCCATCAGCGCTACTTCCCCGTATTCAAGGATGAAACGGCGACTGAATTACTGCCTCATTTTATTACTTTGTCCAATGGTGATCCGGCAAAATCTGAGATTATCGCCGCCGGAAATGAACGAGTGATTCGCGCCCGTTTAGCGGATGGTGAGTATTTCTATAAAACAGACTTAGCCTCACCCCTAGAGAGTTATTTACCCAAATTAGAAACTGTAACCTTCCAAGACGAATTAGGTTCCATGCGTCAAAAGGTAGGGCGCATCGAAAAAATAGCCTCACGGATTGCAGAGCAATTGACGGTATCACAGACCCAATGGAATGATATTATTCGCGCCGCCGCCCTTTGTAAAGCAGATCTTGTCACCCAAATGGTCTATGAGTTCCCTGAATTACAGGGTGTCATCGGACAAAAGTATGCTCTAGCAAGTGGTGAATCTGAGGCGGTAGCCACGGCGATTTTTGAGCATTATTTACCCAGAGGTGCTGGGGACAAATTACCAGAAACGTTAATTGGTCAAGTGGTGGGATTGGCGGATCGCTTGGATACATTGGTAAGTATCTTTGGCTTAGGCATGATTCCCACGGGTTCCTCTGACCCCTTTGCTTTACGCCGTGCCGCGAATGCCGTAGTTAATATTACCTGGGAGGGGAATTTAGGGATTAATTTAGATCAGCTAGTGCAGGATATCTCTGCCGATTTTGTCGCCGCCTATCCGGGAAAATCATCGCCCGTTGAAGCCTTGCAAGAGTTTTTCATCCAACGTATCCGCACCTTGTTGCAAGACGAACAGATGATTGATTATGACTTGGTGAATGCGGTGCTAGGAGAGAACGATCGCGAGTATACCCAACGGGCATTAAAAGACGTGTTAGATGTTCGCGATCGCGCCTTGTTCCTGCAAGCTATTCGGAATAACGGCAAGCTGGATGAAATCTACGAAACCGTGAACCGTTCGGCACGGTTATCGATGCAAGGAGACTTAGATTTTCAACAGTTAGATCCCAAAGCGGTTGTGCGCCCCGATCTGTTTGAAAAATCGAGTGAACCTGCCTTTTATGAGGCATTAGTGGCGCTAGTTCCCCGCACTCAAGTCGCACAACAAGAGCGCAATTATCAGCAAATTGTTGATGCATTGGCAGAGGTGACGCCAATTATAAGTACATTCTTTGATGATAAGGAAGCTGGAGTCATGGTGATGGACGAAAATCCAGAGATTCGGCGTAATCGGCTGAACCTATTGGGGTTACTGCGGAACCACGCACGGGTATTGGCAGAATTTGGCGCGATCGTCAAGTAGAGACGTAGCATGCTACGTCTCTACTGTAGCGGTGAAGCCTTGGGAATTTATCTGATCGTAAATCTTAAATGTTAGACCCCAATGCTTCACCCAATCGGATCATAAAATTCAGGCAACCGTTAGATCAACCTGGAAGCTGAAATCATCATAATCTTGGTCACCACCACCATACATATCCTCAAAGCCAAACTGATTCTCACCCAGTAGACGGACGTGATCTTGCCCATCAGAATTTGCGCCTAAATAGGCAAAGTAAGCGATGGGTTCTTGATTGCCAAGGCGTTGATTGGTCGGATTGGTTTCCAACAATTCTTCGGTTGTACCATTGGCGATAATGTAAGGAGCTAAAAGGGTTCCCTCTTGTAGTTCTACTTGGAGAGTTCCTGTATTTCCATTCATGTCGCCAACAACTTGTTGAGTTAAAGCGGCTTCAGCATAACCTGCCTCATCAGGGCTAATTAGTTCACCCGTTACCGTATCTTGAACGTCTCCTTGCTCATTTTCAACGGCATAAAATCCGACGGAATTGTCAAAGCCAGCATTATTCTCAATATTGAAAAACTTAGCTGATACTGGACGGGTTTGATCTTGCAAGTCGATGAGTTCGGGTTCCCCATCAGTGATGAGGATGGAGTCATTTTGGGCAGGTGTAGTATCCTGATTATTGCCATCAAAACTCAAGGGTTCGTCTACCTCAGTCGTTTGATCAGCAACCGCTGCGACTAACTGGAGTTCATTATTGCTCACACTATTGCCGCCTGCTGTCGGAGCCAGTGTAGCACCCCCTGTCACCTCTGGGTTGCCGGGTATCGGGGCGGTTTGTACAGCACCTCCGTTATCGGTAAAGGCTCCCAATTCAGGGTCGAGCAGCTTGACATTAGCTGTTACCTTCGTATCGTTAGGATTGGGATCTTCTGACTGAAAATTACCGCCCCCATCACGAAATACCTTACCCGTGTGATGGTGAATATTCCACTTGTTGCCACCATTGTTAGCTACGTTATCGGCAACTAGAGATTTTTTGAGGGTGACATTACTTCCACCACCCCAGAATCCTCCACCTTGCCATCCAGCATAATTATTGGCAACAGTGGTGCTAGTAATCTTCGTTTTGCCAGAACTATTCCCTAAGAGAATCGCTCCTCCCAAACCCTTTTTACCATTGGTTGATTTCGCTTCATTGCCGTAGAAAATACTGTTGTCAATTGTGACAGGCGATTTCTCTCCTGTCCACAAACCACCGCCTTGCACCAGCGCCCGATTATCAGCAAAGGTGGTGTTACGCACTGTCAATTTACTATTCCCGTGCCGCACTCCACCGCCAAGAGCATCACTTTTGGAATCTTTAATCACCTGATTATCGATGATCGTGCTATCTTCAATAATCACCTCGTCGCCTGGATAGGCGTATAAAAACAGTCCTCCTCCTTGTCCGGCTCCTTTATTACCCTCAAACCGACTATTGCGAATCTCAATTTTGCCCTTGGTACTGTTATCACTAGTGGCTGAAGCACCATCGGTAAAAATTGCACCACCATAGCCCTTTGTATGGGGACCAAAGGGACCACCGGGAGTGGAGTCATTCTCGGTAAAGGTGGAGTTTTCGACGATTAATCCCCCCAAAACGGTGTTAATCGCCCCACCATTGGTTCCAGTATTTGCCGTAAACTCACTATCTTTGACGGTGAGAGAACTTTCACTACCAACTGCGATCGCACCACCTCCTCGTTCACTCTTACCGGTCTGGCTATTTCCCGATGTGCTATTATTCTCAAACTCAGAGTCAATTACACTCGTGCTACTGCGCCAACCCGCAAAGATGGCACCACCTCCTTCACCGTTAGCATGATTATTCCGAAATTCGCTATCTTCTACCGTTAGTGTGGTGTGACTTTTTGTCCGAATTCCAGCCCCAGCACCGTCTTTACCTTTTTCCGTCGTTTTGCCATTGGCGATGATCAGATTCTTTAGGGTAACCTCTACAGCTCCCCCTG
>CAZNNK010000152.1:0-10042 GCA_964574085.1 uncultured Coleofasciculus sp. | reverse complement strand
AATTAGTTTGGTCATTTGTCATTCATCATTCGTCATGTGTTAGGGAACAGGGAACAGTGAACAGGTAAGGTAGAATTTCGAGTTAACTCCCCCATCTTCCCCTGCTCCCCCTGCTCCATCACCCCTGATTCCTATTTGCCCAATCTTTTGCCCAACTGAGGGTTTGACGAACCTGTTCTGGAGTCGAGGCTTCACAGTAAAGGCGCAATACGGGTTCGGTACCACTGAACCGAATCAGTAACCAACTACCATTGGCTAAGCGAAATTTATACCCATCGATTGTCTGACAATCAACAACCCCTTGACCATTAATCTCAGTAGGAGGTTGGGTTTGCAGTTGGTTGAGTAGGCGCGATCGCTCCTCCATCCCCGCTAAATGTAAATCAATGCGGTCATAGACTGAGGTATAACCTGCTTGCTCTTGTAAGCGTTGGTAAAGTTGGCTTAAATCCATCCCTGATTGGGCGATCGCTTCCAACAGATACAGGGCGGAGAGGAGAGCATCCCGTTCTGGGATATGCGTCCCATACCCAATACCACCGGATTCTTCACCACCCAGCAAGACTTGGGTAGAAACCATGCGATCAGCGATATATTTGTACCCAATCGGCGTTTCGTGGAGGGGCAATTGATAAAGCTGGGCAACTTTGGGAATTAAATCCGAACCACTAATCGTTTTTACCACTTCCCCCGTCTCTTGGCGTCGGGAGGCTAAATGTTCAATCAGGATCGGGATCAAAATTTGAGAACTGAGGAAATTACCTTGTCCATCCACCGCTGCGATGCGATCGCTATCTCCATCAAAGACTAATCCTACCCGTAAAGCGCCCTCGGCTTGTCGTCGGTGGGTACGGATGTGGCGAAAGAGTTGAGACAGATAACGAGGTAAAGGTTCCGGCGCACCGCCACCAAATAAGGGATCACGGGAGCTATGGAGTTCCTGAATCGGTACCTTTAAAATTTTGCTCAAGCCCCCTGCTGCTGCGCCGTACATGACATCAGCAAAGACAGTTAATTTGCCTTGAGTAATCAGGTTTTGAATACTCGCCAAATTCACCTTGGAACGCAGCGCCTGACAATAACTTGACCAAGGATCGAAGGATTGGATGTTACCCGGCGTTGACGCTGAGGCTGAGGGTTGAGTGAGTTTGGCTTCAATTTTTTGGGTAATTTCTGGCGGAATTGAGCCTCCAAATGCCCCCTTCACTTTTAATCCCAGATAATTAGCTGGATTATGGCTAGCGGTTAGAACTAAAGCCCCTAAAGCATTCTGCTGATTCGCCGCCCAGCTAAATGCTGGGGTTGGTGCATAACTTTCAGAAAGTAACACATCAAATCCTAGGGATTGGACAACCTCCGCCGTCTTTTTGGCAAAGGTTTCCGCCATAAAGCGCCGATCATAACCAACAACCACAGTACGGCTACCACTGGTTTTGCCATAAATATCAGCGAGGACTTGAGTGGCGGCTGTTGCGACTAACGCCACACGCTCAAATGTAAAATCAGCAGCGATCACGCCTCGCCAGCCATCTGTGCCAAACTTAATGTCATCCATAGTCCCTGCTCAAGAATAAGAAGATTGAATAAGATTAAACTGCTAAGACTGACGGCTGGATCTTAACACCTGTTGTGCCAACTGTCTTGTTAGAGAAATATAGTTGAAGACTATCGCTCCCAATACTGCTCAGATACGCTATAAATTTAATTTCTTCTCCACCAGCTTCCCCATCTTCCCCAGCTTCCTCTGCTTTCCTGCACCTCAATCATTTTCTAGGGATTCATCCTCAGGAAACAGATCGGGGAAATTGGTCAACAGCGATCGCAGCTTCATCCGCGCCACATAGGGCCAACCCCCTAGTTCTTCCATATCTTTGAGCAGCGCATACAGGGTTTGTCGATTGTCAGGTAATGAGTCTTGGAATAGACTATCTCGGATCTGGCGGTGCGCCTCTTCCAGCGTCCGCAGCAGTGCCAACAGGGTTAACGTATCCCCTTTATGGTGATTCGCTAATGCCCAAATATCTGCCCTGAGAGCTTGCAATTTGACCTGTAGCTCCTGAGTCTCTAACTCGTTACTCAAATTCATCCTACCCCTATCACTCTTAGTTGTTTCTTGCCACCTGCTTGATTGAAAGCGTAAAAGTGTCGCTTCCCGTGTACAATGCTAGAGAAAAGCTAAGGTTCACGCCTTCGGCATCATGTAGGGAACACAGCTTAAGTGAGCTATTGTTCGATCTACTATGCGATCGCCGATAACTAGCGTGTGACCAAAACTATACCATGGTGTCAACGACCGCACACCTAACCGCTAGGTCAGATGTAGGCTGATCAAAGCCTGTTGACCAGATAGCATCTTTTGGGGAGAAATCCCAGTGCGGCAATTTCGCCGAGCGTTGCCCACCTGCTTCGCTATCGGACGCTGACCCTCCGGGTTCTCCTCGTCCGCCCCTTTGCCGCATTGAAGGTGGAGTGAATTTAGGGTGACTTTCGTTGATATGTTATAGTTGCGGTTTTATTGGTATAAACCACAGCCTGATTCACTAACTAATCACCATAAGAAAATTTTTCTTGCTTTAGAGATTGACGATTGAGGTTGACCATGAGGTATCGCGCATTAATTGTTGCCTTTTTGGCATTGTGTCTGGGGGTGTTAACGGCTTGTTCGGATGCTGCAACAGCGACTAGTCCTGATCAATTGACCTACGACCAGATTAAAAATACGGGCTTAGCGAATCTATGTCCCCAGCTATCGGAAACAACTCGTGGTTCTATTCCCATTGAGTCTGATAAGTCCTATCGAATTGTCGAGCTGTGCTTACAGCCAACTAGCTTCTTTGTCAAGGAAGAACCGACAAATAAGCGCAGAGAGGCAGAATATATCCCAGGTAAGTTACTGACCCGGGCTACCTCTAGCCTGGATCAAGTTGAAGGGTCCTTAAAGCCGGGAGAAAATGGCAGTCTTGTCTTTACGGAAGAGGATGGTATTGACTTTCAAGCCATTACAGTCCAGTTACCGGGAGGCGAACAAGTTCCTTTCATGTTCACGATTAAGAGCTTGGTTGCTCAAAGTCAGCCCAACATGACCAGCGTGAATACGTCTACTGACTTTGAAGGGGAATTTAAGGTTCCGTCTTATCGGGGTGCTGTGTTCCTCGATCCTAAAGGTCGTGGTGTAGCATCTGGCTATGATAACGCGATCGCCCTACCGTCCAAAGCGGATGAAGAAGAATTCGTTCGGGCTAACGTTAAGCGTGTAGAGACTCGATCCGGTGAGATGTCTCTACAGGTCTCCAAGGTGGATAGCTACACCGGTGAAATTGCTGGTACCTTTGAGAGCGAACAGACGGCTGATACTGACCTAGGTGCCGAAGAAGAACCTGAAGAGGTCTTGATTCGAGGGATCTTTTACGGTCGCGTCGAAGCTGAAGAATCCTAACGGCTTAGTGCTGAACAGGCACTAAACGGTATTTGATCTAATCGTTAGGGGCATGGCTGTAGTCATGTCCCTTTTTCTACAGGCAGAGGGGAACAGGGGGGCGAGGGAACAGTCACAGATTAGCCATAAACAACGAACAACATGAAGAAATGTTAAGCAAATTTACAACTTTTAACCTTAACTGCATTTTGCACTCACCCAAGACCTTGGTAGACTCAATATGCACCTTTAAATATCGGCGCGGGTCGAGTCACCCTCCAATTGCCCCATTCTCAAGTCCAAAAATCGTAAGTAAGAGATAACGAGTAAAACCAACTATGGTAGATACCCTTAAAAAACCTACCTTTGAAGAAATGAGACCCGGCGTTAAATCTCCGGCAAAGGAGACCATACTGACGCCTCGGTTCTACACGACAGACTTTGAAGCCATGGCGCAGATGGATATCTCGCCAAATGAGGATGAGCTATTGGCGATTCTGGAAGAGTTCCGTGCGGACTACAATCGCCACCACTTCGTCCGGGACGCTGAGTTTGAGCAGTCTTGGGAGCATATCGACGGTGAAACCCGCCGCTTATTTGTGGAATTTCTGGAGCGTTCCTGTACAGCAGAATTCTCTGGATTCTTACTGTATAAAGAACTGGGTCGTCGGATCAAAGACAAAAATCCTGTCCTGGCAGAGTGTTTCACCCTGATGTCTCGTGATGAAGCCCGTCATGCGGGTTTTCTGAACAAGGCGATGTCAGATTTCAATCTGGCGCTGGATTTGGGATTTTTGACCAAGAATAAGAAGTACACCTTCTTCCAGCCGAAGTTTATCTTCTACGCCACCTATTTGTCCGAGAAGATTGGCTACTGGCGGTATATCACCATTTATCGCCATCTTGAAGCCCATCCTGAAGACCGCATTTATCCCATTTTCCGGTTCTTTGAGAACTGGTGTCAGGACGAAAATCGCCATGGGGATTTCTTTGATGCGATTATGAAAGCCCAGCCGCAAATGTTAAATGATTGGCAGGCGAAGCTATGGTCTCGCTTTTTCTTGCTGTCGGTATTTGCGACCATGTATCTGAATGACATCCAGCGGTCTGGCTTCTATCAGTCGATTGGTTTAGATGCCCGCGAGTATGATAAGCATGTGATTCAGAAGACCAACGAAACGGCGGCGCGGGTATTCCCAGTGGTTTTAGATGTGGAACATCCGAAGTTCTATGAACGTCTGGAAGTCTGTGTTGGCAATAACGAAAAGTTGACGGAAATTGCTAACTCTAATAGTCCGAAGTTCTTGCAGTTGTTCAAGAAGCTGCCCTACTATGTCTCTAGTGGTTGGCAGTTCCTAAGACTCTACCTGATGAAGCCCATGGAAGTTGCTTCGCAGCAGGGCGTAGTTCGGTAATGAACTCAGTTCCAGACAAGATGATAGGATGGCTAGTCTGGAACCACCTCAAATTTGTCTCCGCTAATTGAATACAATCGTCCCTCGCTGACCTCTTTTAATGGATAGTGAGGGTTTTTTCTATCAACATAAATCCGGGTAATGACTACCTAAACGGAATTAAATTTTGAATGTTAATCTGCGAATAAACAAGATTTAACGTTGAGTCAATAATATACTACCTAACGACATCTTCTTCAGTTATTACAGCAGCCCTTGTCAACCCAGTGATACTATCACTGGGCTTTTTGCCCAGGAAAACTCTCCGGCTGTTTGGACTATCAACGGCTACTCACAGACAAAGGTTTCAGGGATTATTGATCTTCCGTTGTAGGTAAGCGATCGTTTCTCCGACAGCTTCAAGCTTACCTCTTAGTTTCCACACGCTTTCACTATTTTCTCCTCTAGATTCGATGACATTAAGAGTCTGTTGGTATTCGGTTTGACGTTCTAACCAGTAATCTAAATCCTGACGAGAAACGGATGGAGATGGATCGGTAGAATTACTCAAGGTACTATCCTCAACTCAATACAAGTCAATTCTTACAATATCTCCTTTTTCACAAATCCCTGCTATTCTCATCAGCCCGATCAACTTCTACTCGCCACCTTGACTAAACCATCAAGTTCCCATTGCATCTGACTACAGACTTTTTCATAGCAAGCATTGACATACTCGCGATCGCTGGCGGCATCCCGACCATACCATTCAAAGACAATCGGCGCACAAATACGAGTGTAAATTTGGACAGGTAAGGGAATATTGGGCAGAGGTCCAATCGCTAATCCCCAGGGTAGACCTAAATAGATGGGAAACACTTCCGGATCAAGACCAAATAACCAAGGGAACAATCCCCAATCGTGCAGTTGTCGAACCTGGTCATAAAAATCAGCTAAGACAATCAACGTATCATGAGCGCCGTGAGAAATAACGGGTATAATCGGCACACCTTCCCGTAGTGCCAGCTTAATAAACCCCTGACGCCCAGCTAAATGGATTTTATTCCGCATGGTATGGGGACGAAAGACATCCTGTGCTCCCCCAGGATAAACCAGGACACTAGCGCCCCGACGTAAAGCCGCGATCGCCATTTTGGGATGAGTCCTGATTGCCCCTGTCTTAGCCGCTAGTCGTGCCGTGTTTGGGTCAATTTGCCAGCCATTGGGGTGCATCAGCCCATAAACCGGACGTTCGGTACCAAAATGCCGAAACCAGTCATACATGACCATGATCATATCCGGCGCGACAAGTCCGCCATTGTGAGAACCCACAAACAAGGCGTTATCCTGATCGGGAATGTGATGCCAGCCATCGGTTTTCACGCGAAAGTAGTAGTGGTAAAACCATCCCCATAAGGGCATGAGAGATCGGATGGTTTGGGGATCACGTTCATCGAGTGACCACCCGGGTTGGTCGTTTGGGATTGAGCTACCATTCATGAACGAAACAAAATGTTGGGTTGGGCGGATTCTGACCAAAAGTAGGGGAGTATAAGAGGGACAACCGGAGTGACGTTCTTCGAGAAACAGGATAACGTGCATCCTTCATAAATATTAACGGAACCCCACCCATAAGGCTCTGCTTGCGGTTTACCCTGTCGAATAGTAAACCGGCTCTAGCTCTAATCCAACCCTCGCCAAAAAAAAACCCCTAGGTGAGCCTCAAAGACACCGCTAGGGGATTCCCAAACAACCTAAACACTAAACAGGAGAATAACGACCACGTTGGAATGCGTTTAAGCTCCCTTACCTACCTAGTTTGCACCCCCGAACGGCTTTTTATGTTTAGCTATGATGAAAAGTGTGTAAAGATTTGATGAATTTTTGCCCGATTGAGTAACTCATAGCATATTTGGCTCTAGTCGGGGTGAGGGGTAGCACCCATCACGATGCTTAGGGAAATCCTTGGGAAATTGGTAGTACAACTCCAGTTTTCCCCAAGCATTATGGATACTAACGAACTCCTGCGGCGTTATCTCGGCAGGGAACGGAATTTTCGGGGTGCGAATCTGAGCAAGATCAATCTCATGGGTGCTGATCTCAACGGTGCTGACTTGATTGGTGCTGATTTGAGTGGTGCTGATCTCAGGGGTACTCAATTGATTGACGCCGATTTAAGCAACACGGATCTCAGCCGAGTCAACCTCAGTGGCGCTAACCTGAAACAGGCTAACTTAAGCGGTGTCAATTTAAGTGCAGCTAACCTGAGCCGTACTTTCTTGATGAATGCTGATCTCAGAGGCGCGACGTTGATTGAGGCGAACCTCATGGATGCTGACTTAGCAGAGGTGAATCTCAGCCGGGTTAATCTCACTCAAGTTAATCTCAGTCGAGCGAACTTAAGTAGTGCCAACTTATTTGGTGCCAATCTCAGGGAAGCGATTATGGTAGGCGCTGATCTGAGTGGTGCTTTTTTAATTGGTGCTGACTTAAGCGATGCTAACTTAAGTGGTGCTAATCTCAGCGGTGCTGATTTGCGGGGAAGTAATCTCAGTCGGGTGAATCTCAGTGGTGCTGATCTGTTTGGTGTTAATCTCAGTGGTGCTAATCTGACTCAGGCTACTTTGAATCGGGCTAACTTAAGTTATACCAATCTGAGTAATACTAATCTCACGGGAGTTGATCTGACAATTACCGAGGTAGAGAACGCTCGATTGGGAGAGAATGAGGGACTCTCTGAAGCCAGCCAGCTTAATTTGCAGCGACGTGGGGCAATCTTGGAAATGACGAGTTTTAGTGTGGGGGGAATGTCGGGTTCTTAGCGGATGTTGATGGAAATAGCGACTCACCTATTAGCAGAAAGAGAGAGTGCCGCATGAGTTGTGCTGATCAATTTCCCAGGCACTCTCTCCTCCCTCTCTTCTTTGAGACAATCCTGGATCAAGCAATGTCCACTAACTGAATCTCAAACGTTAAGTCTTGTCCTGCTAGAGGGTGGTTGGCATCTAATCTCACATTCGAGTCGGTGACATCGGTAATCACCACTGGAATAACTCGCCCGTTAGGTTGTTGAATTTGTAATTGCTGACCGATTTCGGGATTCAAGTCTGGAGGCATTTTGTCTCGTGTCACCTCCAGTACCATTTCTGAGCGATGGGGACCATAAGCTTTATCCATGGGAATCATTTCGGTTTTGGAATCCCCAGGCGTCATACCCACAACGGCTTGCTCGAAACCTGGAATGACCTGTCCAGCATCAATGGTGAATTCTATCGGTTCGCGACTCAGGGAAGAATCAAAGACCGTACCGTCCTTTAATTTACCTGTGTAGTGAATTTTGACGGTATCACCCACTTTCGCTTGTGCCATATTTATTTTCCTTGAAGTTGGTCAACACCTCTAGGGTATCAACTCGCGCAAATTTTGCATTATTTCTCTAGTGTGATTAACCAGTCATATCTATCTGGCAGGTGAGTCATAACTCTAAGGAAACTGTAGGGTGAGCAAGGCTGATGAACCGAGTTAATCAGTCTATCGCTTGCCCACCTTAAGCTAACATTAAGCCAGTTGAATTAGCTCACGGAGGTCAGATCCCGCTCAGACTCCTCGGCTTCAGGAGTTGAAGCGGCTAACGCTTCTGGAGGAACAGGGATAGCAAAGTTATCGGGTTCAAAGACTTCGGATGAGGGTGTCTCTGTGATAATCGCTTCAGTGGGTTGGTTATGATCAGCTTTAAATTTTTTCACAGCGACTAACCCTCCGGCTACGGCGGCGATACCAACACCAGCAATGCCGAATTTTTTGTAGAAGTTGATTTTATCGCCAACGAGACTAGGAGATTCTCCAGAAGCACTTTGGGAAACACCCTTTTTGCCAAACCCACAGGGGAGGGCTTGAGTGGGGCTAATCGTTGCCAGGAATAGGCTACCTGTAACAGTTACGGTAGACAGGAGGCTTGTGAAAACCAGTTTGGATTTAATCATGATTGCTAAGGGATATGTCTAATCAGGGACAAAAAGCTTATCTAACAGTGTACAGACCTGATCCAATTATGGAATCATTATCCGATAGCAATTTCTCATTAAATATATAAATCAAACTCGATGATATCGCTGAGATTCTTGGCAACGCTGTCCAATGACACCTTAGAACGCAACGAGGTATATGCAGCGCCACCTCGCCAAGAGTACGTCACAATATAAAAATATAAGAACTTCCCTCTCTTTCTATGGACTGGCAAGAACTATCTGGTAGCTGGGTTTTAATTCCGTCTCGTCCCGTTGGCATCGTGCATTTTTTGGGTGGGGCGTTTATTGCGGCTGCACCCCAAGTCACCTACCGTTGGCTACTTGAGCAATTAGGGCGTCAGGGTTATTTGGTTGTGGCGACGCCGTTTCTCAATACCTTAGATCACGTTGCGATCGCCCGCGAAGTCCTCAACCGTTTTGAGACGACTCTTGATCGCCTCAAAGCCACAAGACTACTCAGGAAACAGTATTTACCGATATACGGTGTCGGACATAGCATGGGGTGCAAACTGCATCTGCTGATTGGCAGTTTGTTTTCCGTGGAACGGGCGGGTAATATTTTGATATCCTTCAACAATTATCCAGCAAAACAGGCGATTCCGTTTCTGGAACAGTTCAATATGCTGGATCAGTTGACATTCCTCAAGCAGTTGAATATCAAGCCAGCCTTTGACGTTGAATTTACTCCTTCACCCCAACAAACGAATGATCTGATTGCCCAGCAATACGCCATCCGTCGCAATTTACTGATTAAATTTATCAATGATGAGATTGACCAAACCGCAATCCTATCCCCTGTGCTGCAACAGCGATTTCCGAATATGGTTGTGCTACAAATGCTACCGGGAAATCATCTAACACCGTTGGGACAAGATGTCAATTGGAAAACGGGGGATTCCTTCACGCCATTTGATGCGATCGGTCAGTGGATGAAGCAAGGGGTTTATCGGGATTTAAACCGATTGAAATTAGAGATGATTCGCTGGTTAAATCCTTTGGCGGTGGGGTAAATTGATATTGATAGATCAGTAGTGGGGCAAAAGTAGAGTTAACGGTTGAGATTAGGGAACAGGGAATAGGCAATGGGCAATAGTCATTCATGGGAATAGACAATATAGCATTACGCATTGAGGTTAGGACAATAAAATTAGGTGAAAAGGCAACAGGCAACAGGCAACAGGCAACAGGCAACAGGCAACAGGCAA